>NZ_JAKSYF010000193.1:0-75727 GCF_022829745.1 Methylobacterium sp. E-016 | reverse complement strand
TTCCCTCCCCCCCCTGCGGGGGAGGGTGGCCAGGGAAGCGGGTCGGGAGAGGAGAGCGCCGCTTCCGGAAATGTCGCTCCCCTCTCCCGACCCTCGCTCACGCGAGGCCCACCCGCCCCCGCAGGGGGGGGAGGGGAAGGTCCACGCATGGCCGACCTCGTCGTCGTCGCCGGCGGCGCGGCGCCCGACCTGCACCTGCTCGACACCGGCAAGACCTTGCCGCTCGCCGGGCACACCGCGTGGCATTCCATGCCGGCGATCTACGACCTGATCCGGGCGCACCGCACGGTGCTGGTCTTCGTCAACACCCGACTCCAGGCGGAGTACACCTTCCAGGAGCTGTGGCGGCTCAACGACGACGTGCTCCCGATCGCGCTCCATCACGGCTCCCTCGACGCCACCCAGCGCCGCCGGGTCGAGGCGGCGATGGCGGCGGGCTCGCTCCGGGCGATCGTCTGCACCGCGACGCTGGACCTCGGCATCGATTGGGGCGACGTCGACCTCGTGGTCAACGTCGGCGCGCCGAAGGGGGCGAGCCGGATCATGCAGCGGATCGGGCGCGCCAACCACCGCATGGACGAGCCGTCGAAGGCCTACCTCGTCCCCGGCAACCGCTTCGAGATCCTGGAATGCCAAGCGGCGCTCGACGCGGTCGAGGAGGCGGCGCAGGACACGCCCGACGCCCGCCTCGGCGCGCCGGACGTGCTCGCCCAGCACGTGCTCGGCATGGCCTGCGCCGACGCGTTCGACCCGGTGGCGCTCTACGACGAGGTGATCTCGGCCGCCCCCTACGCCACCTTGTCCTGGGAGGATTTCGAGGCGGTCGTCGACTACGTCGCCACCGGCGGCTACGCGCTGCGCGCCTACGAGCGCTTCGCCAAGATCCTGCGCGGGCCGGACGGGCTGTGGCGGGTGCGCGACGCGCGCGTCGCCCAGCAGTACCGGATGAACATCGGCACCATCGTCGAGGCGGCGAAGGTGAAGGTCCGCCTCGCGCGCGCGATGCGGGGCAAGCCCAACACCGTGCTGCCGAAGACCGGCCGGGTGCTCGGCGAGATCGAGGAGGACTTCGCCGACACGCTGACGCCGGGCGACACCTTCCTGTTCGCCGGCGAGGTGCTGCGCTTCGAGGGCCTGGCCGAGGACGAGGCGATGGCCACGCGCGCCGGGCCAGGGACCGACCCGGCGATCCCGTCCTATGCCGGCTCGAAGTTCCCGCTCTCGACCTACCTCGCCGCCCGCGTCCGCGCGATCATCGCCGACCCGTTCGAGTGGGACCGGCTGCCGCGCCAGGTCGCCGACTACCTGCTCCTCCAGCGCAGCCGCTCGCTGCTGCCGGGCGAGCGCGACCTCCTGGTCGAGACCTTCCCGCGGGCCGGGCGCCACTACCTCACGGCGTTCCCGTTCGAGGGCCGGCTCGCGCACCAGACGCTCGGCATGCTGCTGACCCGGCGGCTGGAGCGCGCCGGCCTGCGCCCGCTGGGCTTCGCCGCCAACGATTACGGCATCGCGATCTTCATGACCCGCGACCTGTCCGAGCGGATCGCCCGGGATCCCGCCTTCCTCGAAGACCTGTTCGCCCAGGACATGCTCGGCGACGACCTCGACGCCTGGCTCGACGAATCCTCGATGATGAAGCGCACCTTCCGCCAATGCGCGGTCATCGCCGGGCTGATCGAGCGCCGCCATCCCGGCATGAAGAAGACCGGCCGGCAGGTCACGATCTCCACCGACCTGATCTACGACGTGCTGCGCAAGCACCAGCCCGACCACCTGCTGATGCGCGCCGCGCGCCAGGATGCGGCAACCGGACTCCTCGACGTGAGGCGCCTCGGCATGATGTTGGAGCGCATCCAGGGGCGAATCACCCACAAGGCCCTCGACCGGGTCTCGCCGCTCTCGGTCTCCGTGATGCTGGAGATCGGGCGCGAACGGGTCTACGGCGAGGGCGCCGACGAGATCCTGGCCGAGGCCGAGGCCCAGCTTCTCGAGGAGGCGCTGGGGTGACGCCGCCCTTCCCTACCGACGAGGACACCATCTTGGCGCTCGGCCTGAGACTCGAGAAGACTCAAAAATCCCCCGGCCTGCAGCTGTCCGGCGAGACCCTCACCCTCGACCGGTGCGGCGGCCTGTGGCTGGCCGATCACCGCACGCTGATCGTCTCCGACCTCCACCTCGAGAAGGGCTCGGCCTACGCCGCCCGCACCGGCCAGTTCCTGCCGCCCTACGACACCCGCGAGACGCTGGCCTGCCTGCACGAGGCGGTGGCGCGCTTCGACCCGGCCTGTATCGTGGCGCTCGGCGACAGCTTCCACGATTCCCGCGGCCCCGAGCGGATGGAGCCCGGCGACCGGGCGATGGTCGCCGCCCTGCAGCAGGGCCGCGACTGGGTCTGGATCGCCGGCAACCACGACGCCGCCGTGAGCGAGGGCGTCGGCGGTCGCTACGCCGAGGTGATGACGCTCGGCGGCCTCACCCTCCGCCACGAGCCGACCCCGGGCGCGGCGCCGGGCGAGATCGCCGGCCACCTCCACCCGTGCGGCAAGGTCGCGATGCGCGGACGTGCGGTGCGCCGCCGCTGCTTCGTCACCGACGGCACCCGCCTGGTGATGCCGGCCTTCGGCGCCTATGCCGGCGGCCTCAACGTCCGCGACGCGGCGTTCGAGCCGCTGTTCTCGGCGGGGTTCACGGCGCATCTCCTCGGCGACGGCCGGGTGTTCTCGATCGGGCGGTCGATGCTGGCGAAGGATTGAGGTTTTCGCCCGCGTGCCAGCGAGCAGCACCGTCGGGCGTGGACGAACGGTGCGCCCCACCATATGCTTCCGTCATGTCCGTCGAGGTCGTTTATCTGCTGCGCAAGGACGAGCCCGGCTTCCGGGACCTCGATACCGTGGTGCTGCTCGAGCCGGCCCGCTCGCATGACGGCGAGACGATCCCGGCGGGGCGTGCAGGAACCGTCGTCGGCGTCTGGACCGACAGCCCGGATTGCATCGTCGAGTTCTCGGAGCCGGACGGCGCGCTGGCCACCGTGCCGGCAACGATCCTGACGCATGCGACGCCGACCGCTCTGCGATGAGCGGATCGTCGCTCCCGCAGAACCTTGCCATTCCGGGCGACAAGATCGCCAGATACCCTCTCAATCCCGATCATCCGCAAGGCGGATCGAAAGCACGCTTCTTCCTCGGCTTCGGATTCAACCGCGAGCGGACGACCGAATTCGCGGATGCGCTGTTTCTGCAGGCCCTGCGCGCATCCGTTCGCATGGTCACGCCGACATCGCCGGATCGGCGGGTGGTCGCCTGCATCGGTCCGATCGCGACGCCGTCGGGACGCGAACCCTGGATCCGCACTGTGTGGCTGGTCGAGCGCGACGAGGTCGGACGCCTCGTCACGGCCCATCCCGATCGGGCTCGCAGCGCCTGAAGGTATGGTCGCGTCAGGACCGGCGCCGCGCCGCGTCAGGAGCATCCGTGTCCCTCCTCCTCGTGCTCCGGCAACGTCAGCCCGAAATGCTGGACGAGGTCGGCGACCTGGGCGGGGCTGAGATGGCGCGGGTTGAGGTTGCGCAGGAGCAGGTAGAGCTTGGCCGTCTCCTCGAGCTCCTCGGTGGCGAAGACCGCGGCCTCCAGGCTCGCGCCGGCGACGACCGGGCCGTGGTTGGCGAGCAGCACCGAACTGTACTTCCCCGCCAGGCCCCGGATCGCGTCGGCGACGCCTGGGTCGCCGGGGCGGTAGTACGGGACCAGCGCCGTGCCGCCGGTGCGCATCAGGTAGTACGGCGTCAGCGGCGGCAGCACCGCCTTCGAGTCGATCTCGGGCAGCATCGACACCGCGACCGCGTGCGTCGAGTGCAGGTGGACGATGGCGCGCGCCTCGGCGCGGCTCTCGTAGAGCGCGGTGTGGAGCGGGATCTCCTTCGTCGGCGTGTCGCCGGAGACCACCCGTCCCGTCGCGTCGAGACGCGAGATCCGGGCCGGGTCGAGGAAGCCGAGCGAGGCGTTGGTCGGGGTCACCAGCCAGCCCCCGTCATCGAGCCGAAGGGAGATGTTGCCCGAGGAGCCCGGCGTCAGCCCACGCTCGAACAGCGAGCGCCCGTAGCGGCAGATGCTTTCGCGCAGGGTGGATTCGCTCATCGGGCCTGACTCATGCGGTCGCGCCTTCCATCAGTTCGAAGCCGAGGTCGATCGTCTCGGCCGGGCCGCCGGCCGCCAGGCGCTCGGCGGCGACCGCGCCGATCCGCAGTCGCGGCGTGCGGATGGTCGAGAGCGGCTGCGGCATCGCCGCGGTGATGTCGAGGCCGTTGTAGCCGAACAAAGCGAGGCGGTGCGGGATCGACCAGCCGCGCGCCAGGCAGCAGAAGTAGCCGCCGAGCGCCATGTCGTCGTTGGAAAAGTAGACGGCGTCGAGGTCCGACGTGCGGTCGAGCAGCCGGTCGAGCGCCGCCCGCCCGGCCGCCGCGGAGGACGGCTCGGCGACCACCTCACGGTCGATCAGCCCGTGCCCCGTGCTTTGCAGGGCCGCCTCGAATCCCGCGAGCCGCTTGCCCGCCCGGAGGTCGCGCAGAATGTCGTGGCCGACATAGCCGATGCGGCGGTAGCCCCGCCCGAGCAGGTGCGCGGCGCTCGCCTCGCCCACCGCCCGGTTGGAGAAGCCGACGACGAGGTCGAGGCCCGGCCCGTCGGTGTCGATCATCTCGACCACGCGGATCCCGGCGGCGCGCAGGAGCGCGACGGTGCCGGGATTGTGCTCCACCCCGGTGACGACGAGGCCGGCCGGGCGCCACGACAGCAGCGCGCCGACCAGCGCCTCCTCGCGGTCGGGATCGTAGTCGGAGACGCCGATCACGCTCTGGAAGCCGGTGCGGTCGAGCGCCCCCGTCAGCCCGCGCAGCAGGTCGGGGAAGACGATGTTGGCGAGCGACGGGATCACGATGCCGACGAGCTGCGAGCCGGCCGACGCCGCGTTGCCCGCGAGCGACCCGGCCAGCCGGTTCGGCACGTAGCCGAGCTCGGCCACGGCCGCGGCCACCCGGTCTGCGGTGCGCTTCGAGAACGAGCCCTGGTTGCGCAGCACCCGCGAGACCGTGCTCTCGCCGAAACCCGATTCCCGGGCGACGTCCGCCAGCGTCACGAGGCGCCGATGCAGGTTCATGGAGGCCCTTCGCGTGGCGATGCGCTCAGCGACATATCCAGCATCGCTGTCACCCGCAAGCTGATTGGCAGCGCTGCCAAACTGAGATAGGCAGGTTTCAAGCGCCGGGAAACGGTGCGGAACCAAGCAGAACGCCGGCACGCCAAGACGTCGGCGACGGAGGACGCCATGAGTTCACCAGCCGCCGTGCTGCCGGGCAGCGCCGTGCCGTCGAAGGACTTCGTCGAGCAGACCTATACCAAGGTGTTCTGGCGCCTCGTGCCGTTCCTGATGCTCTGCTACGTCGTCGCCTACCTCGACCGGGTCAACGTCGGCTTCGCCAAGCTGCAGATGTCCCAGGACCTCGGCTTCAGCGAGACGGTCTACGGCTTCGGCGCGGGCGTGTTCTTCGTCGGCTACTTCCTGTTCGAGGTGCCCTCGAACGTGATCCTCCACCGGGTCGGCGCGCGGATCTGGATCGCCCGGATCATGGTCACCTGGGGGATCATCTCGGGTGCGTTCCTGTTCGTGAACTCCGCCACGACCTTCTACGTCATGCGCTTCCTGCTCGGGCTGGCCGAGGCGGGCTTCTACCCGGGCGTGATCCTCTACACGACGGCCTGGTTCCCGGCGCATCGCCGGGCCAAGGTCATCGCCGTGTTCATGGCCGCGATCCCCGTCTCGGGCATCTTCGGCAACCCGCTCTCGGGCTGGATCATGGATGCCTTCAACGGCGCCCACGGGCTCGCCGGCTGGCAGTGGATGTTCGTGATCGAGGCGGTGCCGGCGGTGCTGGTCGGCATCGCGGTGTTCTTCTACCTCGACAACCGGGCCTCCGAGGCCAAGTGGCTGACCGACCCCGAGAAGGCGGTGATCGAGCGCGACATCGCCGCCGACAACGTCGGCAAGGAGACGAGCCCGCACTCGATCGCGACCGTGTTCCGCAACGGCCGCGTCTGGTTCATGAGCTTCATCTACTTCTGCTTCGTCACGGGCCAGTACGGCCTGACCTTCTGGATGCCGACGCTGGTGAAAGCCACCGGCGTGCAGGGCAACCTCAACATCGGCCTGATCAGCGCGATCCCGTTCCTGTTCGCGGTGTTCGTGATGATCCTGCTCGGGCGCAGCGCCGACCGGATGCGCGAGCGCCGCTGGCACCTAATCGTGCCCGCGCTCTGCGGCGCGGTCGGCTTCGTCGTCGCCGCCACCGCCGGCAGCACGGTGATCGCGATCATGGCGCTCTCGATCGCCGCGGGCGGGGTGCTCACCTGCGCGCCGCTGTTCTGGTCGATGCCGACCGCATTCCTGTCGGGGGCGGGCGCCGCCGCCGGCATCGCGCTGATCAACTCGGTGGGCAACCTCGCGGGCTTCGCCAGCCCCTACGTGATCGGCGCCCTGAAGGACTACAGCGGCAACACCGCCACCGGCATGTACGCGCTCGCCGCCATGCTGGTGCTCGGCTCGGTCGCGACCTTCGTGACGCCCAAGCGCCTCGTGAACCGCTGAAACCGGCGCACCTTCCGCAGACCCCCGACCGGACATCCCCGATGACAGCACCCTCCTCCGCCCGGCACGCCGCGGTGATCGGCCTCGGCTCGATGGGCTTCGGCATGGCGGCCTCGCTGCTGCGGGCCGGCTTCACGGTCGGGGCCTGCGACGTGAACCCCGAGGCGGTCGCCCGCTTCTCGGCGGCCGGCGGGCGCGGCACGGCGAGCCCGGCCGAAGCGGCGGAGGGCGCGAGCGTCGTGATCTGCGTCGTCGTCAACGCCGCCCAGACCGAGGCCGTGCTGTTCGGCGAGGCCGGCGCCGCGGCGGCGATGCCGGAGGGCGCGGTGTTCGTCTCCTCGGCGACCATGGACCCGGCCGTCGCCCGGCGGCTGGCGGCGCGGCTCGAGGCCACCGGCCGGCACTACCTCGACGCGCCGATGAGCGGGGGCGCGGTGCGCGCCGCCGACGGGGCTCTGACCTTCCTCGCCTCCGGCTCGGCCACCGCCTTCGATGCGGCGCGCCCGGCGCTCGATGCGATGGCCGGCACGCTCTACGAGCTCGGCGACGAAGCCGGCCAGGGCGCGGCCTTCAAGATGATCAACCAGCTGCTCGCGGGCGTGCACATCGCCGCCGCGTCGGAAGCCATGAGCTTCGCCGCCAAGCAGGGCCTCGACCTCGCCCGCGTCTACGAGGTGATCACGAAGTCGGCCGGCAATTCCTGGATGTTCGAGAACCGGATGCCGCACGTCCTCGACGGCGATTACAGCCCCAGAAGCGCGGTCGACATCTTCGTCAAGGACCTCGGCATCGTGCAGGACATGGCGCGCGCCGAGAAGTACCCGGTGCCGGTGGCGGCCGCCGCCCTGCAGATGTTCCTGATGGCGTCGGGCTCGGGGATGGGCCGCGACGACGATGCCTCCGTCGCGCGGCTCTACGCCCAGGTCTCGGGCGCGACCCTGCCGGCCGCGAAGCGCTGAGGAGGTCCATCCATGCCGCGCTTTGCCGCCAACCTCACCCTGATGTTCACCGAGCTCCCCTTCCTCGACCGCTTCGCCGCCGCCGCGGACCAGGGCTTCGGCGCCGTCGAGTTCCTGTTCCCCTACGCGCATCCGGCCGACGCCATCGCCGACCGCCTGGCGCGCCACGGCCTGACGCAGGCGCTGTTCAACCTGCCGCCGGGCGACTTCGAGGCCGGCGAGCGCGGGCTCGCGGCCCTGCCCGAGCGCTTCGACGAGCTGAAGCAGGGCGTCGCGACCGCTCTGCGCTACGCCGAGGCCACCGGCGTCGGGCGCCTCCACCTGATGGCGGGGCTGGCCGACCCGAACGATCCGGCCGCGCGCGACGCCTACCGCCGCGCCGTCGCCTGGACCGCCGACGCTCTCGGCGCGGCGGGGCTCGACCTCGTGCTGGAGCCGATCAACGGCCGCAACATGCCGGGCTACTTCCTGAACGATTTCGGGGCGGCGGCGGCGCTGATCCGCGACCTCGCGCGGCCGAACCTGAAGCTGCAGTTCGACCTCTACCACTGCCAGATCCTGCACGGCGACGTGACGATGCGGCTGCGCGCGCTGATGCCGATCGTCGGCCACGTGCAGACCGCCTCGGTGCCGGGGCGACACGAGCCCGGCACCGGCGAGATCAACGACGCCTTCCTTTTCGCGGAGCTCGACCGGCTCGGCTACGACGGGTTCGTCGGCTGCGAGTACAATCCGGCCGCCGGCACCGTCGCGGGCCTCGGCTGGTTCGCGCCCTATCGCGAAGGCCGGCGGGGGGATGTGCGATGAGCCTGCCGCTCGCGCTCGGCTGCGTCGCCGACGACTATACCGGCGCCTCGGACCTCGCCAACACCCTGACCAAGGCCGGCCTGCGCACGGTGCAGACCATCGGCGTGCCGGCCGACGACCTCGCCCTGCCGGCGGTCGACGCGGTGGTGGTGGCGCTGAAGAGCCGGTCGATCGACCCGCGCGAGGCGGTGGCGCGCTCCCGCGAGGCCGACGCCTGGCTGCGCCGGCGCGGTGCCGGCCACGTGCTGTTCAAGGTCTGCTCGACCTTCGATTCGACCGAGGCCGGCAATATCGGCCCGGTGCTCGACGCGCTGCGGGCGGATGCGGCCGAGCCGATCGCGCTCGTCACCCCCGCCTTTCCCGAGACCGGGCGCAGCGTCTACCAGGGTCACCTCTTCGTCGGCGCGACGCTGCTCGCCGAGAGCCCGCTGAAGGACCACCCCCTCAACCCGATGCGCGATTCGAGCCTCGTGCGGGTGCTCGCCCGCCAGAGCGCCGGCACGGTCGGGCTGATCGACATCGCCACCGTGACGCGCGGTCCGGACGCGGTCGCCGCGCGCCTCGACGCCCTGGCGAAGGAGGGCCACGGCGCGGCCATCGCCGACGCGATCTTCGATGCCGACCTCGAGATCCTCGGCCGCGCCGCCTTGCGGCACCGCGTCTCCTGCGGCGCCTCGGGCCTCGGCCTCGGGCTCGCCCGCGCGCTGGTCGCGGACGGGCACGGCGCATCCGGCGCCGGTGCGGTGGCGGGCGAAGCGGTCGGCGGCCACGCCGCGTGCCTCGCAGGCAGCTGCTCGCAGGCGACGCTGGCGCAGATCGAGGCCGCGGCCGATCACATGCCGGTGCTGCGCCTCGACACCGAGCGGCTGCTGTCCGGCCCCGGCGAGGTCGAGGCGGCCATCGCCTGGGCCGCCGAGCGCCTTGCCGCCGGCCCGGTCCTCGTCGCCAGCAGCGCCGCGCCCGACGCGGTGCGCGCGCTCCAGGCCAGGCACGGCGGCGCCGCGGTCGGCCAGGCGATCGAGGCGGCGCTGGCGCAACTCGCCGCGGACCTCGTCGCCCGCGGCGTCCGCCGGCTCGTGGTCGCCGGCGGCGAGACCTCCGGCGCGGTGGTCGACCATCTCGGGCTGAAAGCCTTCCAGCTCGGCCCCGAGATCGCCGCCGGCGTCCCCGTCCTGCGCACGGCCGGCGGCGATCCGATGCTGCTCGCGCTGAAATCCGGCAACTTCGGCGGCCGCGACTTCTTCCTGCGCGCGCTCGCCCTGATGCGGTGAGCGATACGGGTGCTTCTCGCTTCCCTGACCGCCTTCGAAAGTCTCGTCGCGCCTTCCCTCCCCCCCGACGGATCTCGGGCTTGCCCGAGATCCGCACCTTGTGTGCCCAAGTCGTGTGCCCAAGTCGGGCAGGCCCGACTCGGGTGCGGGGGGGGGAGCCGGTAGGGCAACGCAGATCGATCGCGGCCGAACATGCCGACCAAGGAGCTTCCCATGCACGCCCTGATCCTCGGCGCCGCCGGCATGATCGGCCGCCGGCTCACCAAGGCCCTGGTCGCGTCCGGCGCCGTCGGCGGCGCGCCGCTCGACGCGCTGACCCTGATCGACGTGGTCCAGCCCGACGCGCCCGCGGGCTTCGCCGGCAACGTCCGCACCGAGGCCGCCGACCTCACCGCGCCGGGCGCGGCCGACGCCGCCATCGCCGGGCGGCCCGGTCTCGTCTTCCACCTCGCAGCCGTCGTCTCGGGCGAGGCGGAGGCGAACCTCGAGCTCGGCTACCGGGTCAACCTCGACGGCACCCGCTTGCTGCTCGACGCGATCCGCCGCGCGCACCTGGCCGACGGCTACCGGCCGAAGGTGGTGTTCACCTCCTCGCTCGCGGTGTTCGGGCCGCCGCTGCCACCGGTGATCGGCGACGACTGGATCGTCACGCCGGCCTCCTCCTACGGCACCCAGAAGGCGATGGGCGAGTTGCTGCTCGCCGACTATTCCCGCCGCGGCTTCCTCGACGGCATCGCCTTGCGCCTGCCGACGATCTGCGTGCGCCCGGGCAAGCCGAACAAGGCGGCGTCGGGGTTCTTCTCCGGCATCATCCGCGAGCCGCTGGCCGGCCAGCCGGCGATCCTGCCGGTGCCCGAGACCGTGCGCCACTGGTTCGCGAGCCCCTCGGCCGCGATCGGCTTCCTGCTGCACGCGGCCGGGCTCGACCTCGCCCGCCTCGGGCTGCGGCGCGCGCTGACGCTGCCGGGGGTGTCGGCCACCGTGGCCGAGGAGATCGAGGCCCTGCGCAAGGTCGGCGGCGACAAGGCGGTCGCCCTGATCCGCCGCGAGCCCGATCCGGCCGTCGCCCGCATCATCGAGACCTGGCCCGAGGCCTTCGCCACCGAACGCGCGCTCGACCTCGGCTTCACCGCCGACGCCTCGTTCGACGCGATCGTCGCCGAGCACGTCGCCGAATTCCACGCCGGGACATAAACCTATGTGACATTTCGTCAGGCACGGTCGAACCGGGGATGCGACGCGTTAGAACGGGTCGAGCCTCCGGGAAACGCATCGCCTTGTACAAGCCCATCGAAGACTACGCCGTCATCGGCGACACCCACTCGACCGCGCTGATCGCCCGCGACGGCTCGGTCGACTGGCTGTGCTGGCCGCGTCACGATTCGCCGGCCCTGTTCCTCGCGCTGCTCGACGACGACAAGGGCGGCTCCTGCCGGATCGCGTTCGAGGGCCTGCGCTCGACCTCGCGGCGCTACCTGCCCGAGACCAACGTGCTGGAGACGACCTTCGTCACCGAGACCGGCAGCGCCCGGCTGGTCGACGTGATGCCGGTCAACCCGCCGACCCCCGAGCCCGAGGAAGGGCCCGACGGCGAGGGCGAGAGCCGCCTGATCCGCCTGCTCACCTGCATCGACGGCCACGTCGCCGGGCGCTTCCTGGTGCACCCGACCTTCGACTACGCCCGCTGCGACGGCATCCCGATCGCCGACGGCGCGACGGTGCTGTTCGAGGCCGGCAAGCAGCGGCTCCGCGTCAACGCCGCGCCCGAGCCGAGGCTCGACGGCGCGGTCGCCGTGAGCCGGTTCGCGATCGCGGCGGGCGAGACCGCCTACCTCGTCCTCACCCACGGCGAGGACGGGGAGCGGGCCGCGATCGACGATTTCGCCGGCGCCGAGCGCCGGGTCGCGGCGACCATCGACTACTGGCGGCGCTGGAGCGAGCGCTGCACCTATCACGGCCCCTATCGCGACGCGGTGCTGCGCTCGGCCCTGTGCTTGAAGCTGCTGACCTACTCGCCGTCGGGCGCCATCGTCGCGGCGGCCACCGCCGGCCTGCCCGAGGCGGTTCCGGGCAACCGCAACTACGATTACCGCTTCACCTGGATGCGGGACGCGACCTTCACCGTCACCGCCTTCGTGATGCTCGGCTACGTCCGCGAGGCCTCGGAGTTCCTGCGCTTCCTGCGCGAAGCGGACGGCAGCTTCGGCCGCGACACCAAGCTGCTCTACGGCATCGCCGAGGCGATGCCGCCGGAGGAGGAGCTCGACCACCTCTCCGGCTGGCGCGACGTCGGGCCGCCGCTGATCGGCAACGCCGCCGAGGGCCAGGACCAGCACGACATCTACGGCGAGCTGGTGCGCGCGCTCTGCGTCTTCCTCGAAGCGGTCGAGTACGACCCGCCGGAGAAGGTCCACGACCGCCTGCCCGAGGTGCTCGACAACCTCACCCGCCGCGCCATCGCCTGCCGCGACGAGGCCGACGACGGCATCTGGGAGCTGCGCACCGGCCCGCGCCACCAGCTCCACACCAAGGCGATGCTCTGGGTGGCGCTGAACGACGCCGCCCGGATCGGCCGCAACATCGAGGGCGTGCCGCCGGAGAAGATCGAGACCTGGGAGCGGATCGCCGCCGAGATCCGCGCCGACTACCTGGAGAAGGCCTGGAACGAGGAGCGGCAGGCCTTCACCGGCGCCTACGGCTCGCACCACCTCGACGCGGCGGTGCTGCGCGTGGCGTTGTTCGGCGCGATCGACCCGAGCGACCCGCGCCTGCGCAAGACGCTGGCCGCGATCGAGGCTGAGCTCGGCGTCGGCGACCTGATCTACCGCTACCGCATGGACGACGGTCTCGCGGGCGACGAGGGCACGTTCACCGCCTGCGCCTTCTGGCGCGTCGGCTGCCTGGCGCTCGACGGCCGCACCGGCGAGGCCAAGGCGGCGTTCGAGCGCCTGCTGGCGCGCGGCAACGACGTCGGGCTGTTCGCCGAGATGATCGACCCGGAGACCGGCGAGCAGCGCGGCAACACCCCGCAGGGCTTCTCGCACATGGCGCTGATCAACGCGGCCCTGCGCCTGCAGGACACGATCGGCCGCTTCGGCCTGCCCGAGGAGGGATGTGTTCCGGCGAAGGCGGCGGCGGAGTAGACCCAGCGCGGGGCTTTCGGCTGACCGCGCTCTCTTCCCTCCCCCCCTGCGGGGGAGGGTAGGCCTCGCGTCAGCGAGGGTCGGGAGAGGGGTGCGACGCTTCCTGATACGGCGCTCCCCTCTCCCGACCCGCTTCGCGGGCCACCCTCCCCCGCAGAGGGGGGAGGGAGAAGAGGCGCGATCCTTCGGCCTCGTCACCGGCCGCTCGACCCGAACCCGCCGACGCCCCGCGCCGATGCCGGCTCATCCGCGTCGGTCACGACCAGCCGCGGCCGCGCGACCCGCGTGAACACCAGTTGCGCGATGCGCTCGCCCGGCGCGATCCGGATCGGGTCGCCCGCCGGGTTGCGGTTCCAGGCCGAGATCATCAGCGGGCCCTCGTAGTCGGCATCGATCACCCCGGTGCCGTTGCCGAGCACCAGCCCGGCGCGATGGCCGAGGCCGGACCGGGGGAAGATCAGCCCGCACCAGCCGGGATCACGGATCAGCACCGTGAAGCCGGCGGGGATCAGCGCCGGCGGCCCCTGCGGCGCGAGGTCGAGCGCCGCGTCGAGGCAGGCATGGAGGTCGAGGCCGGCGGCCTGGGCCGAGCCCCATCGCGGAAACCCCCACCCCGCCAGCCGCGGATCGAGCTCGCGGATGCCGACCTCGGGCAGCGCGTCGCTCACGGCCGGCGCGCCGCGATGGCGTCGGCCAGGGCGACGATGCGGTGGGCCTCGTCGGCATGGGATCGGTCGATCGTGCGGCCCCGGAACGCGGCCGTGCCGCGCTCGCGGGCGGCCGGCGCGGCGAAGGCGGCGATCGCCGCACGCGCCTGCGCGACCGCATCCGGGCTCGGGCCGAACACCGCGTTGGCGGCGGCGATCTGCGCGGGATCGATCAGCACCTTGCCGTCGAAGCCGCCGTCGCGGGCCTGCTCGGCCTCGGCGCGGAAGCCGGCCTCGTCGGCGGTCGCCTCGAACACGCCGTCGATGACGTCGATCTCGTAGGCGCGGGCCGCGGCGACGACGCTCATCAGCAGCGGCATCAGCGCCGGGCGGCCGGGGACGCCGCGGCGGATCCGGGTCGCCGCGGCGAGGTCGCCGGTGCCGACCACGAGGCACGACAGGCGGGTGTCGACGTCGCGCGCGGCGCTGGCGATCGCGCCGACCTGCAGCACCGCGAGCGGGCTCTCGATCATCGCCCAGATCCGCAGCGCCGGCGCCGCGCCGAGGCGCCTCAAGCGGGCGCCGACGGCCACCAGGGCGTCGGGGCCGCTCACCTTCGGCACCAGGATCGCGTCGGGGCCGGCCGCGGCGATCGCCGCGAGGTCGGCCTCGCCGTGGGCCGAATCGAGCGCGTTGATGCGGACCACCACCTCGCGATGACCGTAGGGACGGCCCGTCACCGCGGCGGCCACCGTCTTGCGGGCGGCGTCCTTGGCCTCGGGCGGGACGGTCTCCTCCAGATCGAGCAGCACCGCGTCGACCGGCAGGGTGCGAGCCGCCTCCAGGGCCTGCGGGTTCGAGCCCGGCAGGGACAGCACGCTGCGACGCGGACGGATCTCGGTCATGGCGGCATCTTTCCGTCGGCGGGGCGACGCCCGTAAGACAGAAGCGCCGATAGCGTTCTCCGGACGGCGAGACAAGGAGCGGGCATGGCGCGCTGGATCGCGGGACTCGACGGCTGCCGCGGCGCCTGGGCCGGCGTGCTGCTCGACCTCGACGATCCCGGCCGCCACCGCGCGGCCCTGTTTTCCACCGTCGCCGAGTGCCTCGACGGACCGGAAGCGCCGGTCTCGGTCGGCATCGACGTGCCGATCGGACTGCCGGACCGCGCGACGGGCGGAGGCCGGGCGGCCGACCGGGCCGCACGCGCCTATCTCGGCGCCGGCCGGTCGAGCGTGTTCCCGGTGCCGCCGCGCGCGGCGATCTTCGCCGACGACTACGAGACCGCCAAGGCGCTGTCGCGCGCGGGCAGCGCGCCGCCCTTCGCGCCCTCGATCCAGTGCTTCAACATCTTCCGCTACATCCGCGCGGTGGACGCCCTGCTGCGCGAGCGGCCGGCGCTGACGGCGCGCCTGCACGAGGTCCACCCCGAGATCGCCTTCCGCCGCCTCAACGGCGACCGGGCGCTGGCGGCGGCCAAGAAGGGGCGGCAGCGGCAGGCCGGGCTGGACCTGCGCCGGGCGCTCCTCGTCGCCGCCGGGCTGCCGGAGGCGCTGGTTCACGGCGCACGGCCGCGCGGCGTCGGCGCCGACGACCACCTCGACGCGATGGCCGGCCTCGTCGTCGCCCGCGACATCCTCCTCGGCCGCGCGAGCCCGCTGCCGGACCTGCCCGAGCGCGACTCCCACGGCCTGCCGGCGGTGATCTGGATGCCGGCGCCGCTTCAAGGGGGCGACCGGGCCGAATCCCGCGAGCCACGCAAAGTCTGCTAACGACCTGGGCCATGAGCGAACAGACCCGAGACCCGAACCCCGCCATCCGCCACGTCGCCCGCGCGCTGGTGTTCGATCCCGCCGACCGGCTGCTGCTGATCGAGTACGAATCGGTGCACGCGCATGCGCCGGACGACACGCCGCTGCGGTTCTGGTTCATGCCGGGCGGCGGGCTGGAGCCCGGCGAGGACCACGTCACGGCCTGCCGCCGGGAATTGTCGGAGGAGATCGGCCGGGCCGACTGCGCGATCGGCCCGCAGGTCGCGGCCTGCGACGGCCCGTTCCACCTATTCCGGCAGTCGCGCGATGCACGCGAGCGCTATTTCCTGGTGCGTCTGCCCGACGACCGGATCGACACCAGCCGCCTGATGGAGACCGAGGACAACCCGCTGCACGGCACGCGCTGGTGGACGGTGGCCGAGCTGCTCGCCACCGAGGCGCGGATCGAGCCCGCCGGCCTCGGTCAGCTCGCCGAGCGCCTCGTCGCCGGACACGTTCCAGACGCCCCGATCATCCTGACCTGGCAGCAAACTTGAGCGTGGAACAGGGGGCTCAGGCCACTCGTTCCGTGACGGAATTTCTCGATTGTCAGGAGGACCCATGTTTCCGACCGCGCTCACCGACGGCTACCGTTCCTTTCTTTCCGGCCGCTTTCCGACGGAGCGGAAGCGCTTCGCCGAGCTGGCGACCGCCCAGGAGCCCGAGACGCTGGTGATCAGCTGCTGCGACAGCCGGGTCGCGCCGGAAGCGATCTTCGACGTCGGCCCGGGCGAGCTGTTCGTGATCCGCAACGTGGCCGCCATCGTGCCGATCTACGAGACCGGCGGCGACTATCACGGCACCTCGGCGGCGATCGAGTTCGCGGTGCAGGGCCTCGAGGTCAAGAACATCGTCGTGCTCGGCCACGCCAGCTGCGGCGGCATCAAGGCCTACGCCAACAAGGCCAAGCCGCTCTCGAAGGGCAACTTCATCGGCAAGTGGGTCTCCCTCGTCGAGCCCGCCGAGGCGAAGGCCGGCGATTCGAGCGCGCCCGAATACCTCACCCGCCTCGAGCACGCGATGGTCAGCCAGAGCCTCGAGAACCTGATGACCTTCCCGTTCATCAAGGAACGGGTCGAGGCCGGCACCCTGAAGCTGCACGGCGCGCATTTCGGCGTGGCCACGGGCGACCTGCTGGTCCGCAATCCCGAGACCGGGGACTTCGCGCAGGCGGTCGATCGGAGCGGCGAGCCGCTGCGCCCCTCCGCGATGATGAGCTGCAGCTGACGCGTCCGGCGAGGCGGGTGCTTTCCTTCGAGAGCACCCGCCTCGCCTTTCGATCCGAGATCGATCGGAACGGAAGGGCCAGGACCGACGAAAGCCCGGACCAACGAAAAGGGCGGCAGGCTCGCGCCTGCCGCCCTGTCTCATGAGCCCCGCTCGGCGTCGGCGCCGAGCGGGATCGGACGATTACATCGCGTCGCGGGCGCCCGGCAGGCGCTGGGCCATGCCGTAATGGTGCTGCAGCACCGGCAGGGCCTGCTGTGCGTAGGTGCGAAGCGCCGGGTTCGGGCCGGACGAGGCGTAGGCCTCGGTCATGCCGATCGTCATGCGGTGCGCCTGGACCTGCTGGCTCACGTAGAGGCGGTCGAAGCGCGGGCCCGCCGGGGTGGCGGAGAGCTCCGCCAGCATCGCCTGCTGCTCGGGGCTGGGCTGAACCACCGTGGTGCCGGCCGTCTGATCGACGTCGGCATTGCCGAGGCGGCTGCCCGCTGCGGCGCCGCGCTGCGCGCCCGAGCCGAGGCCTTCGAGGCCGCCGACCGGGCCGCCGTTCAGCGTCCCGCCGACCACGCCCGCGGCCGCGCCGGTCGCCGCGCCGACGGCGCCACCGGCCACCGCCAGCGGCGCGCCGATCAAGCCGTCCACCGGACCGCCGATCACGCCGCCCTGCGCGGCGACGTAATTGCGGTCACCGCCGACGAGGGCGACGTTGGCCGAACGGTGGTCGCGGATCGCTTCCTGGGCGTAGGTCCGGATCTGCGGGTTGCGGGACTTCGACAGCGCGATCTGGCTCGACTGGATCTCGAAGGCGTTCGCCTGCAGCGACTGCAGACGGAAATCGCTCAGGCCCTGGGCCATGGCCGGGGTCGAGACGGCGAAGGCGAGCGCGGACAGGACGGCGTATTTCTTCAGCATTGAAAACCTCGATCGATGAATGGTGAGCGTGCAAGCCGGCGTAGTTGTATCGCCCATACCGGTTTCAACCGAAACGGACGGCGACAGCACTTCATCGAACCAACGATGACGATCGCGCATGGTTCCTCTGGTCTTGCCCGACCTTGCGCCGTCCGCCGCGCGGGCTGCGACGCTTGATCCACCCCGCGGCAGCCGCCATGCCTTTCGCCGTCCTTCCGTCCCGAGGCCCCGCCTTGACGCCCCGCTCCACCCAGATCTTGTCAGTTCAGATCCTGCGCGCGGTCGCGGCGCTGCTCGTCGTGATACACCATGCGCAGGCCGAGGCGGCCGCGCTGGCGCAGCGGACGGGCGCGGCCTTCGCCCCGAGCGGGCTGCTGCCCTGGGCGGGCGGCGTCGACGTGTTCTTCGTGATCTCGGGCTTCATCATCGTCCACGCCGCGGCGCCGCACGCGGTCGGGCGCCATGCGGCGCAGAGCGGAGGTCGGCGCCGCTTCCTGGCGCATCGGATCGCGCGGGTGGTGCCGCTGTACTGGCTGGTCACCGCGCTCTACCTCGCGGTCGGGCTGGCGGCGCCGTCGACCCTCAACGGCAGCGGCGGACCGCCGGACGCCGGCCAGGTCGTTGCCTCCTTCCTGTTCTGGCCCGCGGCGCGGCCGGACGGCGCGGTGCTGCCGCTCTACGGCCTCGGCTGGACGCTCAATTGCGAGATGGCGTTCTACGCGCTGTTCGCGCTCGGTCTCGGCTGGGGTCGCCGGGCCGGCGTCGCCTGGCTCGTGGCGGCCCTCGTCGGGATCGTGCTGGCGGGCGCCTGGCTGAAGCCGGAGGCCGTGCCGCTGGCGTTCTGGTCGAACCCGGTGATGCTGGAATTCGGGCTCGGCGCCCTGATCGCGCTCGCACGCGGCGAGGGCGTGCGGCTGGGCGGGCCGGCGCGAGCCGGCCTGGCGCTCGCCGGGTTCGGCCTGCTCTTGCTCGTCGCGCGCACCGGCCCATTCCCGGACGGGTTCCTGCGCCCGCTCGCCCTCGGCATCCCGGCGGCCTTCCTGGTGGCGGCGGCGGCGCTCGGCCGCTCGCGGACGCAGGCGCGACCGCCCTCGCCCGTCGTGTCCGCCCTGGCCGCGCTCGGCGACGCCTCCTACGCGCTCTACCTCGTCCATCCCTTCGTCCTGCGCGGCCTGCGCGAGGCGCTCGCGCGCATCGACCTCGCATTGTGGCTCGGCCCCTGGGTCGCGCTCGGCGTGATGGTCGCCCTGAGCGTCGTGGCGGCCCTGCTCGTCCACCGCCATGTCGAGCGCCCGATGACGCGTCTCGCCCGCGCCCGCCTCGATCCCGATCGCCATTCCCTTCCGAGGCCGAAAACCGTGTGAGCGCCGGGCGGCTGCGAGTTTCCCGCCGCGGCGATCCGCATTAGCGTCCCGACGGTGATGGCGAACCCGAGCGAGGCGACGCGATGAAGACCCTGCTGGTGCCGATCGCGCTCCACGACGCCCTGCCCTCGGTGCTGGAGACGACCCGCCTGGTGGCACAGCGCTTCGGCAGCCTGATCGAGGGCGTGTCGCTGCGGCCGGCGCTCGCCGAGTACGTGCCCGTCGACATGGTCGGCGGCATGACCTGGCTGCGCGACGAGGAGGCCGACCGGGCCGAGGCCGAGGAGGCGGGCGGGCGCTTCGTCGCCTTCATGGACGGGGCCGGCATCCCGCGCCACGCCCGCGACGGCCTGTGCGTTCCCGAGAACGTCGCCGGCGCCGGCGCGCGCTATCGCTGGCGGCAGGACGTGCCGGCGGGCGACGCCTTCCTCGGGCAGTACGCGCGCCTGTTCTCGGCCACCGTCGTCGGCCGCCCCGGCGCCGCCGACGGCACGCCGCGCATGACCACCTTGGAGACGGCGCTGTTCGAGGGCGGCCGCCCGATCCTGGTGGCGCCGCCGACCCCGCCGACCCGGTTCGGCGACGCGATCCTGGTCGCCTGGAACGGCTCGACCGAGACCGCGCGCGCCGTCGCCTTCGCGATGCCGCTGCTGCGGGCCGCCTCCCGCGTGCTGGTGCTCAGCGTCGAGGGCGGCACGGTGCCGGGCCCGAGCGCCGAGGACCTCGCCCGCTCGCTCGCCTGCGAGGGCGTGGCCGCCGACCATAAGGCGCTTCCCGCCGGGCGCCGGACGCCGGGCGAGACCTTCCTCGCCGAGGCGAAGGAGTTCGGCTCCGACCTGCTGATCAAGGGCGCCTACACCCAGAGCCGGCTGCGGCAGATGATCTTCGGCGGCCCGACGAGCCACCTGCTCGCCCACGCCGACCTGCCGATGCTCATGGCGCACTGACGGCGTGTGCCGCGCGCGAAGCGGGAACCTCGACCGTTCGCCCGACGTTCGCGCCTCGCCGGCCATCCCGGTCGAGTGAGGGGCTGACGACAGTGATCCGAGCTTGTCTGATCGCGCTCGCGATGGGTGCGACCTCCGTTGCGGCGCAGGCCGCGGAACTCTTCGCGCGCTACCAGGGCACCGTCGAGGCCCGCGACGCCGACACGCTGACGATCCGGCGCGCGGCCGGCGGGTCCGTCACCGTCCTGATGAACGTGAAGACGCGCCTGTTCATCGCGACCGCAGGCCGCCTCCGCGACATCAAGCCGGAGAGCTACGTCAGCATCGTCTCGGTGCCCGGCGCCGACGGCAAGCCGAAGCCGATCAAGGTCGCGATCTACTCGCCGTCCGAGCGCGGCTTCGAGGCCGGCACCAAGCCCTGGGACGCGGCCCCCGACGCGCGGCTCACCGCGGGCTGGATCGGCGGCCTGTCGCTCGATCCGCCGCGGCAGGTCGAGCTGGTCTACGACGGCGGCAGCAAGTCCTTCACCATCCCGCCCGGGACGCCGACGGCGCAGATCGCCCCGGGCGAGAGGGCTCTGCTCGTGCCCGGCGCCGACGTCGTGGTGCTCGCGCGCACCGACGCCGACGGTCTCGTCAACGCCGACCTCGTCGCGGTCGGCCGCGCGGGAACCGAGCCGACGCTGTGACATCGCGCACAGCGCGACGCCGCCGGCCGGTTCGGGCCGGCGGCCCGTGAGCGCGGGCATGGCGCCGGGACGCGCGCCCGCGCTACATCGCCCGGCATGACCGATTTTCTTCTCGATTCCCGGCTCGCCGCCGACACCGTGCCGGTCGGCGACCTCGGCCTCTGCTCCGTCCTGCTGATGGACGATTCCCGCTTCCCGTGGCTGATCCTGGTGCCGCGCCGGGCTAATTTGAGCGAGCTCACCGATCTCGCCGCCGAGGATGCCGCCGCCCTGTGGCGGGAGGTCCACCTCGCCATCGGGGTGATGCTGGCGCTGGCCAAGCCCGACAAGGTCAACGTCGCGACGCTCGGCAACGTGGTGGCGCAGCTCCACGTCCACGTGGTCGGGCGCTTCCTGTCGGACCCGGCCTGGCCCGGCCCGGTCTGGGGCTTCGAGGCGAGAAAGCCGTATCCGCACCATGCCCGCGCGCAGCTCGCCGAGCGGGCCGGCGCCCTGTTCGCAGCAGCCTGAGGTGGCGATGACCGACCCCTTCGCCACCCTGGGCTTCACGCAGAGCCGGCTCGTCCGCCATTCCTCGGAGCAGGCGGAGGACGCGGTGCCGCCCCCCGACGCGCCGGGCACCCGGCTGGTGCTCCTGGCCGGCGACGCGCTCGTGCTTCGGGGCGGGAGCGCGATCCTGGAGGCCGAGGACGGCGTCCGCGCGAACCCCCTGATCACCCAGGAGCGGATCTTCCTCGGGCATCTCGACGGGCGGCCGATCTTCGCGGCGGTGGCGGCGCCGGAGGCGGCCGAGGCCTATGCCGGCGACGGCTTCCGGACGCTCGACCTGCGCACCATCGCCACCGAGGGCGCCGTGCCGCAGGACGAGCTCGGCCTGCTCGCCACCGCGAAGTCGATGCTCGGCTGGCACGCGCGCAACCGCTTCTGCGCCAATTGCGGCACGCAGACCCTGGTCCGCGCCGGCGGCTTCCGGCGGGAATGCCCGACCTGCGCCGCCCATCACTTCCCGCGCACCGACCCGGTGGTGATTATGCTGATCCGCCGCGGCGAACGCTGCCTGCTCGGGCGCGGCCCGCACTTCAAGGAGGGGATGTACTCCTGCCTCGCCGGCTTCCTCGAGCCCGGCGAGACGATCGAGGCCGCGGTCGCGCGCGAATCCTACGAGGAGACGCGGGTGCGGGTCGGCGCGGTCGGCTATCACACCTCGCAGCCCTGGCCGTTCCCGTCCTCGCTGATGATCGGCTGCACGGCGGAAGCCCTGGACGAGACCATCGTCACCGACCCGACCGAGCTCGCCGACGCCCGCTGGTTCGACCGCGCCGAGGTGCTGGCGATGCTGGAGCGGCGCCACCCGGACAACCTCTTCGCCCCACCGGCGATGGCGATCGCGCACGTGCTGATGCGCGCCTTCGTCGAGGGGCGGGCCTGAGGGCCGAAACCCGTCGTTTGCCACAGACTGCAGCCGCCCGGAATCGGTCATTCCTGGCCGGGCCGCTTCCGGGCGAACAGTGAAACGGCCCGACATCTCCCCCGTCTCGCCGCGCCGGGCAGACCACCTGACACGCGGATCGGAACGGGCTCCGCGAACGCGCTTGCAGGTTTCCTGCTCGTCGATCAGCTCGCGATCTTCTCAAGGCGCCCGAGACCTTGGAGAAGATCCTCGAACCGGGCCGCCGGCAGCGCCTTGGCGTACAGGAATCCCTGACCCTGCTTGCAGCCCATCTCGAGCAGCCGCGCCTCCTGGTCCGACGTCTCGATTCCTTCTGCGATGATGTCCAATCCGATGTCGTTCCCGATCTGGATGATGGAGCGCACGATCGCCGCATCGTGCTGATCGATCATCAGGTCCCGGACGAATCCGCGATCGATCTTGAGGCGCGTCAGGGGGAAACGCTTGAGCGAGCTCAAGGAGGCGTAGCCGGTGCCGAAATCGTCGAAGGAAATGCCGACCCCGCGACGATGCAGGTCGCGAAACGGGCGGAGGACAGGCTCGTCGACCTTCAGGAAGATCGTTTCCGTGATTTCCAGCTCCAGCATCTCCGGGCTCAGCCGGTGCCGCTGGAGAGCGTCGGCGACATCCGACGTCAGCGTCCCCGACCGGACCTGGGCGGTAAACAGGTTGACGCCCATTTTCCGGATCGGGAGCCCTGCGTCGCGCCAAGCCGCCATCTGCCGGCAGGCTTCGTCGAGGATCCAGCGTCCGACCTCGAGTGCCAGGGGGTGCTCCTCGAGCTGACACAGGAAGGCGCCCGGAAACAGCAGACCGCGTTCGGGGTGCTGCCATCGCAGGAGGGCCTCCGCACCGTTGATGCGCCTGGTATCCAGAGCCACCTGCGGTTGGTAGTGGAGCACGAACTCACCAGCCGCGACCGCCCTGCGCAACTCCGACTGCAGCGCCAGTCGCGAAAGCAGCGCGCTCCGCATGTCGGGCTGAAACAAGCGGAAGCGACGCTTGCCGTCCTGTTTCGCGCGAAAGAGCGCCAAGTCCGCATTGCCGACGAGCTCGCCTGCCGACAGGCCCTGCGTCGGGCTGATGGCGCCTCCGATGCTGGCGCCCAGGTGGAAGGTATGACCTAAGACGCAGAACGGTGCCGCGAAGGCGTCGAGAAGCGCGGCGGCACTGGCTGCGACTTGCAGGGGATCGGTGGCGCCCGGCAGCATCACCGCGAACTCATCGCCGCCGAACCTGGCGACGATCGCATCCTGATCGAGCCAGGCCGGCAGACGGATGGCGAGGGTTTGGAGCACGGCATCACCGGTGCCGTGCCCCCAGCTGTCGTTCACCTCCTTGAATCCATCGAGGTCGAGCATGAGGACGCACGTGGCCTGACCGGCGGCGAGCCTCGCGTCGAGCGTCTCTTCGAAGGAAGCGCGGTTGGGCAACCCGGTGAGCGTGTCGTGATGCGCGAGCCTGACCAGATGCTCGTCGCGGGCGCGCCATTCCGAGATGTCGCGCATGATCGCCCCGAAGCCGAGGCCGAAGCGGTCTCTCCAGATCGACAACGTGAACTCGGCCGGAAACTCGCTGCCGTCGCAACGTCTGGCGGTGACCTCGATCGTTCGACCGGCCATCCGGGAGGGCTCGTTGCGGGCGATGCGCGCCAAACCCGCCGCGTGGCTGGCGCGAAACCGTTCGGGAACGACGAGATCGACGTTTTGGCCCAGCATCGCGCCGGGTCCGTATCCGAAGAGCGCCTCGGCCGCCTCGTTCACGAAGGTGATCCGACCGGTGCCGTCGTTGGCGATGAACGCATACGTGGCGGCCCGCGCGAGTCCCACGGCGCCCGCCAACGCGGTCTCCGACGAGACGGGGTCGTGAGAACCGAATGCTTGCTCGGTCGCGTCGATGTCGGTCATCACTTCAGCTCAATGGAATCCACGCATTGCGAAGAAGCAATATGTCACGTTAATCGGATCGAATTAAACTTGTGTTACAGTCAATCCAATCGATTAAAAACTACCGGATGCTGATTTTACTCCTAGAATAACTTTGATTTTGGGTGCGCAAACCGCGCCGAACACACTCGGAGCGCACGGCCCATGAACGCCCGTTTCCGAGCGCAGCAATCGGCTGCTGCGCTCGGAAACGGGCCGAGTCAGACCATGCCTCAAATCTCGATCGCCCGGCGCCCGCCCATTCCGGCGGGATCGAGGGCGACGCTCTTGATCACCGCGTGGACGGGGCGGCCGACCGCGAGGTCGAGGTCGCGCACGGCGGCCCCGGTCAGGCGGGCCGCGAGCACCGCCCCGCCGCACGCCACCTCGACCATCACCGCGTTGCCCGCCGGGATCAGCGCCGCGACCCGGCCGGAGAGGATGTTGCGCGCGCTGAGGCCCGACGGCACCGCGGTCGCGATCAGCACGTCGCGGGCCGGCACGCGCACCCGCACGACGCTGCCGATCGCGCGCGGCAGGAGTGGGACGAGCAGCCGCCCGGCCGCACCTTCGAGCCGGGTCAGGCCGGCCGCCGGGTCGTGCCCGGCGACCGTCATGTCGAGCAGCGCGCCGGCCTCGGCCTCGTGGACCGGGACGAGGTCGGCCCGGCGCAGGATCGCCTCCGCCGGGCCCGCGGCGGCGACGCGGCCGGCCTCCAGCACCACCACGGTGTTGGCGAGCCGCGCGACCTCGCCGACCGCGTGGCTGACGTAGACGATCGGGATTCCGGCCTCGTCGCGCAGGCGCTCGATATAGGGAAGGATCTCGCCCTTGCGCGCCTCGTCCAGTGCCGCCAGCGGCTCGTCCATCAGCAGCAGGCGGGGTCTCGCCAGCAGCGCCCGGCCGATGGCGACGCGCTGGCGCTCGCCGCCGGAGAGACCCGCGGGCTGCCGGTCGAGCAGGTGGCCGATGCCGAGCATGTCGACGACGGCGTCGTGCTCGGCCCGTTCCGCCCGGCGGCCCGCGAAGAAGCGGCCGTAGCCGAGGTTGCTCCGCACGCTGAGGTGGGGAAACAGGCGGGCATCCTGGAACACCAGCCCGATCCGGCGCCGGTGCACCGGCAGGGCGATGCGCCGGTCGGTGTCAACCAGCGTCTCGCCAGCGACGACGATGCGGCCTCGATCGGGCCGGCTCAACCCGGCGATCAGGTCGATCAGCGTGGTCTTGCCCGAGCCCGAGCGCCCGAACAGGGCGGTGAGCCCGGCCCCGGCGGCGAAGGCGGCGTCGAGCGTGAAGGCGCCCCGGCGCAGGGCGACGGCGACGTCGAGCGTCATGCCGGGCGGCTCGATCGGCGCGGACCGGCGTTGTGCAGCGATACCCTCACGGAAGGCCGCGCATGATCACCGTCCACCACCTGGAGAACAGCCGCTCGCAGCGGGTGCTCTGGCTGCTCGAGGAGCTCGGCCTGGACTACACGGTGAAGCGCTACGCCCGGGACCGCGAGACGATGCTGGCGCCGCCGGCGTTGCGGGCGATCCACCCGCTCGGCAAGTCGCCGGTGATCACCGACGACGACATCGTGGTGGCCGAGTCCGGTGCCATCGTCGAATACCTCACCGCCCGCTGCGGCGGCGCGCTGGTGCCTGCGCCGGGCACGGAAGCGCATCGCCGCTACATCTATTGGCTCCATTACGCGGAAGGCTCGGCGATGCCGCCGCTGCTGCTGAAGCTGGTGTTCTCCCGGCTGGCGCCGGGCAGCCCCGCCCTGGTGCGCCCCCTCGCGAGGGGGATCGCCAAGGCGGTGACGGCCAAGTTCGTCGACCCGGAGCTGCGCCGCCACGCCGCCTATTGGGAGGAGGAGCTGTCCGCCCGGCCGTGGTTCTGCGGCGCGGACTTCACCGCCGCCGACATCCAGATGAGCTTTCCCCTCGAAGCCTTCGCCGCACGCGGCACCGGAGCCGGCGCCAAGCTGACCGGCTGGCTCGCCCGCATCCATGCCCGCCCGGCCTACAAGCGGGCGCTGGAGCGCGGTGGGCCGTACGCCTATGCGTGAGGCGCGGCTGTGGGGCTTTCCCCTCCCCCCTCCGCGGGGGAGGGTGCCCCTGGCATGCGACGGGGATTCCATCACCCCGCTCCCAGCTTCCGGCCGATGCGGCGGGCCAGCACCTCCGAGAGCAGCAGCGCGGTCATCGACAGGGCGACCGAGATCAGCGTCAGGCGCAAGGCGCCGGCCTCGCCGCCCGGCACCTGCGTCAAGGTGTAGATCGCCGAGGGCAGCGTCTGTGTCTCGCCGGGAATGTTCGAGACGAAGGTGATGGTCGCGCCGAACTCGCCCATCGCCTTGGCGAAGGCGAGCACCGCGCCGGCGAGGATGCCGGGCAGGCTCAACGGCAGCGTCACCGTGAGGAACACCGCGATCGGCCGGGCGCCCAGCGTCGCGGCCGCCTGCTCGAGCCGGGCGTCCACCGCCTCGATCGACAGGCGCATCGCCCGCACCATCAGCGGGAAGCCCATCACCGCGCAGGCGAGCGCTGCCCCGGTCCAGCGGAAGGCGAACACGATGCCCGCCTCCGCGAGCCACGCGCCGACGAGGCCGCGTCGCCCGAGGGTCAGGAGCAGCAGGTAGCCGGTCACGACCGGCGGCAGGATCAGCGGCAGGTGCACGAGGCCGTCGAGGACGGCGCGACCCGGAAACGTGCGCTTGGCGAGCAGCCAGGCCACCAGCAGGCCGGGCCCGAGGCTCGCAAGCGTCGCGACGGCGGCCACCTTCAGGCTCAGTGCCACCGCGGTCCACTCGTCGGGCGTCAGGTCGAGCAAGGATGGCGCGTCCCGTCCGGGCGCCGCGGCTCGTCGCGGCCCCTCACGCCGCAGGCTTGGACGCGGACGATGCCGTGCGCAAGCCGCTCAGGCGTCGAACTCGTCTCCGCGGGGCTTCGCGTCCTCGGCGCGGTGCAGCCGGCTCAGCAGCACGAGGAGCTGGCCCGGCAGGGGCGTGTCGAGGGCTTCGGCCCCGAGCAACGTGTCGCGGGCGCGGACCGGTTGGCGACGGCGGCGCGAGACGCCGTTAAGGACGACCGGCCGACGAACGGATGGTCTCGAATTGGTCACGCGGACGCACCCTCGATGGTCGAACGACTCGGACGACGCGGAGAAGTGACCGAAAACGCTGCACGGTAACCCCGGTTCCGGGGGTCCATATGATGAACGGGTAAACAATCTGCCGCATTGGCAGGCGATTTTGCCGCGGTTGCCGACCTCGGCCATCGCGGGACCGGACGGGCCACAACATTTCCGCCGCGGACTGCGCCACACGTCGCGGAACGCGGCCGAGGGTGGTAAGGCCGGCCATGCTCGAAGGCCTGCACCCGAACCGCCCGACCCACGTCCTGCAGCTGATGACCGACGAGCGGTCGGCGCGCACGATGACCGACCTGCTCGGCGAGATGTTCGACCCGACCGAGACGGCGGTCGCCGCCTTCGAGGCGGAGGACGGGGTGACGTGGCGGCTGGAAGCCTACTTCGCCGACGCGCCGGACGAGGATTTCATCCGCGACCTGATCCGCCCCGTGGTCGGCGCGCAGGCGGACGCGGCGGAGTTCCGCACCATCGACCAGAAGGACTGGGTCCGCGCCTCGCTCGAAGGCCTCGTGCCCGTGCGGGCCGGCCGCTTCCGCATCCACGGCTCGCACGACCGCGCCACCGTGCGGCCGAACGAGCTCGCCATCGAGATCGAGGCGGCGCTCGCCTTCGGCACCGGCCATCACGGCACCACGCTCGGCTGCCTCAAGGCGCTGGTCGACGTGCTGAAGCGCGGGCGCCCCGGCCGGGTGCTTGACGTCGGCACCGGCACCGGCATCCTCGCCTTCGCCGCCGCCAAGGCTCTGCGCCGGCCGGTGATCGCCGGCGACCTCGACGGCGAGGCGGTCAGGACCGCCCGCGCCAACGCCCATGCCAACGGCCTCGGGCCGTACCTCAAGCTCTACGAGGCGCCCGGCGTGCGCAACGCCCTGGCCGCGCGGCCGCGCCACTTCGACGTGGTCTTCGCCAACATCCTCGCGCGCCCGCTGCGGCGGCTCGCGCCGACGCTGTCGGCCGTGGTGGCCGAGGGCGGCGTGCTGGTGCTCTCGGGCCTGATCGAGCGCGACGTCGCCGGCGTGCTCTCGGCCTACCGCCACCGCGGTTTCCATCTCGCTTCGAAGGGCACGATCGAGGGCTGGGTCGCCCTGGTGCTCCGCCGCGGCGGGGCGGCGCCGCGGCCGCTCGCCCGTGGCGCGCGCGGCGGTTTTCCGCATCGCTGAACCGAACGCGGGCGCCCGCATTTTCCCGGCATGACCGACACGCCCGCGAAACCGCCCGCCGATCCGATCACCGAAGGCGCCCGCGCCCGCAGCCACGGCCGCCCGAAGGATGCATGTCCCTACCCGGTCGGGTCCGATGCGCGCAGAGCCTGGCTCGAAGGCTACGACGGCACACCCGGCGATCGCGCTCCCGACCCGCCGATGGATGGCGGCTGAGATCGCATCGATACCCGCTGAGGTCGGTTGCCCGCCGACCCGCGCCGGCGATACCTTGGCCGGATGAGCCGCACCCGCTTCCAGACCTTCGACGATTCGAGCCACCGCAAGGCGGCAGAGCGCGTCGCCGCCCTTCGTGCCGCCCTTCGGGAAGCCGGCGTCGACGGCTTCGTCGTGCCGCGGGCCGACGAGCACCAGTCCGAATACGTCCCGGCCAATGCCGAGCGTCTCGCCTGGCTGACCGGGTTCACCGGCTCGGCCGGCACCGCCGTGATCCTGGCGGATGCCGCGGCGCTGTTCGTCGACGGACGCTACACCCTGCAGGCGCCGGAACAGGTCGATCCCGGCGTGGTCGCGATCGTGCCGCTCGCCGAGAGCACCGCCGAGGCCTGGATCGCCCGGACGCTGCGGCGCGGCGCGGTGCTCGGCTACGATCCCTGGCTGCACACGCCCGATGGCGTCGCCCGCCTGGAACGCGCGGCCGCCAAGGCCGGCGCGGAGGTGAAGGCGCTCTCCGAGAACCCGGTGGACGCGGTCTGGGCCGGGCGACCGAAGCCTCCGGCCGGACGCGTCGCCGCCCATCCGCTGGATTTCGCCGGAGAGGCCGCGAGCGAGAAGATCGCGCGCATCCGCGCCGAGCTCGAGACCGGCCAGTGCGATGCGCTGGTAATCTCCGATCCGCACAACCTCGCCTGGGCGTTCAACCTGCGCGGGGCCGACGTCGGCCACACGCCGCTCGCGCTCGGCTACGCCGTCCTGCCGCGCGAGGGCCGGCCGCGGCTCTTCCTCGCCTCCGGCGACGTGACGGCGGAGGCGCGCGACGCGCTCGGACCGATCGCCGACATCGACGGGCGCGACGCGTTCGAGCCGGCGCTCGGCGAGCTCGCGGGCAAGCGCGTGCGCCTCGATGCGGCGACGGGCGCGGTCGCGCTGAAGGAACGCGTCGCGGCGGTGGGCGGCACCGCCGACGTCGGCCCGGACCCGATCACCGCGATGAAGGCGGTGAAGAACCAGGCCGAGATCGCCGGCGCCCGCGCCGCGCACCGGCGCGACGGGGCGAGCGTGGTGCGCTTCCTCGCCTGGCTCGACGGGCAGGACGCGCCGAGCGAGATCGCCGCGGTGGAGGTGCTGGAGGATTTTCGCGCGGCCGGCGGGGATCTGCGCGACGTCTCGTTCCCCACGATCTCCGGCTCCGGGCCGAACGGGGCGATCGTGCATTATCGGGTGACGCGCACCACGGACCGGAGGGCGGCGCCGGGCGAGCTGTTCCTGATCGATTCCGGCGCGCAATACCCCGACGGCACCACCGACATCACCCGCACGGTGGCGGTGGGCGCGCCGAGCGCGGAGATGCGCGATCGTTACACCCGCGTGCTGCGCGGCCACGTCGCCATCGGCCGCGCGGTCTTCCCCAAGGGCACCACCGGCGCGCAGATCGACACCCTGGCGCGCCTGCCGCTCTGGGAGGCCGGCCTCGACTTCGACCACGGCACCGGCCACGGCGTCGGCGCCTTCCTGTCGGTGCACGAAGGCCCGCAGCGCATCGCCAAGACCGGGACGGTGGCGCTCGAGCCGGGCATGATCCTCTCCAACGAGCCGGGCTATTACCGAGCGGGCGCCTACGGCATCCGCATCGAGAACCTCGTCCTCGTCGAGCCCCGCACGGTGCCCGGCGGCGAGCGCCCGGTGCTCGGCTTCGAGACCCTGACGCTCGTCCCCTACGATCGCCGCCTGATCGTGCCGGAGATGCTGAGCCCGGACGCGCGCGCCTGGGTCGACGCCTACCACGCCCGCGTCCGCGACGTGTTGTCCGCGGACCTCGACCCGGAGACGCGGGCCTGGCTGGAGCGGGCGACGGCGGCGTTGAGCAGCGGGTCCTAAAGAGTTCGAACGATCGAACCGCGCATCCGCGAGAACATCCAGCCTGACGCGGGTCCCCTCTCCCGAGTGGGGGAGCCGCGTCGCGCTTCGAATGCGCGATCCGGCGGCGCCTCCGTTCCAACCTGTCGCACGCCCGCGATTTTACCCTCCGCCGGTTCGGGCCTATGAGAATGGCGGCGTGAAACCGTCGTCGTCGGTCGCGCGATAAGGACCGCATGATCCGCGCAGCCGCCCTCCTCCTGTCCCTGCTCGCGTGGCCGGTCGCGGCCCAGGGCTTCAAGCCGCCGGCCGACCTCGTGCGGGCGAGCCTCGCGGCGGAGCCCGCGGCGGTGGCGGGGGCCACGCCGTTCACCGTCGCCATCCGCATGGCGATGAAGCCGGGCTGGCACGTCTACTGGCGCAATCCCGGCGATTCCGGCCTGCCGCCGGAGGTGACCTGGACCCTGCCGGCGGGCTTCTCGGCCTCGGCGATCCAGTGGCCGGCGCCGCACCGCATCCCGATCGCGACGCTGATGAACTTCGGCTACGAGGGGGAGGCGATCCTGCTCGTGCGGGTCACCCCGCCGCCGAGCCTCGACCCGGCCGCGCCGGTGACGCTGGCGGGCAAGCTCACCTATCTCGTATGCGAGACGGAGTGCATTCCCGGCTCGGCGGATCTCGCCCTGACGCTGCCGGTCGCGCGCGAGGCCACGGCCGATCCCGGCAACGTCGACCTGTTCGCCCGCGCCCGTGCCGCCCTGCCCAAGCGCGCGCCGTGGCCGGTGCGGCTGTCGAGCCAGGGCGACCGGCTCGCCCTCGACCTCGAGGCTCCGGGCCTCGCCTCGGACACGGTCCGCGCGGTGGCGTTCTTCCCCTATTCCGAGACGGCGATCGACAACGCCGCGCCGCAGCCCTTCACCGTCGACGCTTCGGGCCTCCACCTGACGCTGACCCGCGCGACGCCCGCCGACCCCGCGCCCGAATCGCTGCCCGGCGTGCTGGCGATCGACGAGGACACCGGCGGGGGCCTCGTTCGGGAGGCCTTCGCGCTCGGCGAGGAGGCGCCGCTCGCCGGCGGCGGCGCGATGCCGATCGCGGCGCCGGCGGTGGCGCGCACCGACCCGGCCGAGGCGCTGACCCTGTGGACCGCGGCCGGCCTCGCGCTGCTCGGCGGCCTGATCCTCAACCTGATGCCCTGCGTCTTCCCGGTGCTGTCGATCAAGGTGCTGAGCCTGGTGAGGCATTCCGGCGAGGCGCCGGCGCGGGTCCGGCTGCACGGGCTCGCCTACACCGCGGGGGTGCTGGCGGCCTTCCTGGCGCTGGCCGCGCTGCTGATCGCCCTGAAGGCGGGCGGCGCCGGGATCGGCTGGGGCTTCCAGCTGCAATCGCCGACCGTGGTGGCGGCGCTGGCCTACCTGCTCTTCGCCATGGGCCTGAGCCTGTCGGGCATGCTTCACCTCGGCGGGCGGCTGTCCGGGCTCGGCGACGGGCTGACCCGGCGGGCCGGGCTCCAGGGCTCGTTCTTCACCGGCGTGCTCGCGACGGTCGTGGCGACGCCGTGCACCGCCCCGTTCATGGGCTCGGCCGTGGGCTTCGCGCTGACACAGTCGACCGTTGCCGGCCTCGTCGTGTTCGCGAGCCTCGGCCTCGGCCTCGCCCTGCCCTTCCTGGCGCTCACCCTGTGGCCGCCGGCGCTGCGCGCCCTGCCCCGGCCCGGCGCGTGGATGGACGTGCTGAAGCAGGCCCTCGCCTTCCCGATCTACGCCACGGTCGCCTGGCTGGTCTGGGTGCTGGCGCAGCAGGTCGGGCCGCAGGGCCTGCTCGCGGCGCTGATCGGGCTGGTGCTGATGGGCTTCGCCGCCTGGGCGTGGGAGCTCGGCCGCGACGCGCGACCGGTCCGGGCGCAGCTCGCCCGCGGCCTCGCGGTGCTCGCCGTCGCCGGCGTGGCGGGGCTCGCCCTCACCCTCGACCACGACCGCGTCGCACCGGGGGCCCAGGCCCGGGCCGAGGGGATCGAGCCGTTCACGCAGGCCCGCCTCGACGCGCTGCTGGCGAGCGGCCGGCCGGTCTTCGTCGACATGACGGCGGCGTGGTGCATCACCTGCCAGGTCAACGAGCGCACCTCGCTCGGGACGGCGGCGGTCGGCGCGGCGATGCGCGCGCGCGACGTCACGTATCTCAAGGGCGACTGGACCAACCAGAACCCGGAGATCACCCGCCTGCTCGAGCGCCACGGCCGGAGCGGCGTGCCGCTCTACCTGCTCTATGCGGGTGCCGGAGAGCCGACGGTGCTGCCGCAGATCCTCACCGAGGGGACGATGCTGAGCGCGCTGGACGCCGTGAAGGCGACGGGCCGCAGCGCGGGGCTCGACGGCGGGGGGACGAAGGTCCCCTGAAGCTTGGTAAAAATATAATTTTCGTAGGACTGACATCACTTCAGTGTGCGCGACGGCTCCCTCTCCCATGGGGAGAGGGTTGGGGTGAGGGTCGTGACCGACCCGAATGACTCACGCCCCTCATCCTGTCCTTCTCCCCATGGGAGAAGGGACCCACGGCAGGTCGCGGATCGTTGCGGTCGCTTGAGCCGTCCACCGAAAGCCGAACTCAATCCTCGCCCGAGAACGTCTCGTCGAAGGCGTACCCCGAGCCGCGGACGGTGCGGATCGGGTCGGTCTCGCCGGCGCGGTTCAGGGCCTTGCGCAGGCGGCCGACATGCACGTCGACGGTGCGCTCGTCGATGTAGACGTCGTGGCCCCATACGCCGTCGAGGAGCTGCTCGCGGGAATAGACCCGGCCGGGGCTCTGCATCAGGAACTCGAGCAGCTTGAACTCGGTCGGCCCGAGGTGGATCTCGCCGCCGGCCCGGCGCAGGCGATGGCTGTCGCGGTCGAGCTCGATGTCGCCGGCTTCCAGCAGGTTCGCGACGTGGCTGGGCTTGGCGCGCCGCAGCAGCGCGCGGACTCGCGCCAGCAGTTCCGGCACGGAGAACGGCTTGACGATGTAGTCGTCGGCCCCCGTCCCGAGGCCGCGGATGCGGTCGCCCTCCTCGCCGCGGGCGGTGAGCATGATGACCGGCAGGGACACCGTCTCGCGCCGCGCCCGCACCCGGCGGCACAGCTCGATTCCGGAGAGCCCCGGCAGCATCCAGTCCAGCAGGATCAGGTCGGGCACCTGCTCCTGCAGGCGCAGCTCGGCCTCGTCGCCGCGGGCGGCGGAATCGACCTCGAAGCCCTCGGCTTCGAGGTTGTAGCGCAGGAGGGTGGTCAGCGCCTCCTCGTCCTCGACGATCAGGATCCGCGTACGCATGCAGGGCACTCCCGGGCGGACCGCCCGACTTTCTCATCCATCGCCACGGACCTCCCTCCCCCCTGAAGCGGGTCGGGAGAGGGGAGCGCCGTATCCGGAGCGGTCGCTCCCCTCTCCCGACCCCCGCTCACGCGAGGCCCACCCTCCCCCGCACAGGAGGAGGGAAGAGACGGCAGCCCTCAGGCGCCCGGTGCCACCGTCGCGTAGTTCGAGGCGTCGTTCTTCGGGCGGTCGCCCGCGAGGTTCTCGCCGGTGGACAGGTAGTGGATCGTCTCGGCGATGTTGGTGGTGTGGTCGCCGATGCGCTCGACGTTCTTGGCGCAGAACAGCAGATGCGTGCAGAACGAGATGTTGCGCGGGTCTTCCATCATGTAGGTCAGCAGCTCGCGGAACAGCGAGTTGTACAGCGCGTCGATCTCGCCGTCCCGCTCCCACACGTTGTGGGCCGCGTTGACGTCGCGGCTGGCATAGGCGTCGAGCACGTCCTTAAGCTGCTCCTGGACGAGGTCGCTCATGTGCTGCACGCCGAGCACGATCTTCTGGGCCTGGGCCTGGTCGCTGATCGCGACGACGCGCTTGGCGATGTTCTTGGCGAGGTCGCCGATGCGCTCGAGGTCGCCCGAGACGCGGATCGCCGAAATCGTCTCGCGCAGGTCGATCGCCATCGGCTGGCGCCGGGCGATGAGCAGCACCGCGCGCTCCTCGATCTCGCGCTGCAGCGTGTCGAGGCGCTTGTCGGCGACGATCACCGCCTGGGCGAGCTGGGTGTCGCGGCGGACGAGCGCGTCGGTCGCCTCGGTCATCATCTTCTCGGCGACGCCGCCCATCTCGGAGATCGAGCGGCGCAGGTCTTCGAGGTCGGTGTCGTAGGACGTGACGATGTGGCCGGGCATGGGCGTGGGTCCTCGAACGATCCGGGTGCGGCTCAGCCGAAGCGGCCGGTGATGTAGTCCTGGGTCTGGCGCACCGTCGGGTTCATGAAGATGCGGTTGGTCGGGCCGACCTCGATGACCTCGCCGAGATACATGAAGGCGGTGAACTGCGAGATGCGGGCCGCCTGCTGCATGTTGTGCGTCACGATGACGATCGTGAACTCGCTGCGCAGCTGCTCGATCAGCTCCTCGATGCGGCCGGTCGAGATCGGGTCGAGGGCCGAGGTCGGCTCGTCGAACAGGATCACCTCCGGGCTCTGGGCCACCGTGCGGGCGATGCACAGGCGCTGCTGCTGGCCGCCGGAGAGGCCCATGCCGGACTGCTTGAGCTTGTCCTTCACCTCGTCCCACAGCGCGGACTTGCGCAGGGCCGATTCGACGCGGCCGTCGAGCTCGGACTTCGGCAGCTTCTCGTAGAGCCGCAGGCCGAAGGCGACGTTGTCGTAGATCGACATCGGGAACGGCGTCGGCTTCTGGAACACCATGCCGATGCGCGAGCGCAGCTCGTTCAGGTCCACGCCGGAATCGAGGATGTTCTGGCCGTCGAGCAGCACCTGCCCCTCGGCGCGCTGCTCCGGGTACAGGCTGTAGATCCGGTTGAAGGTGCGCAGCAGGGTCGACTTCCCGCAGCCCGAGGGGCCGATCAGCGCGGTCACCTGCCGGTCGTGGAAGTCGAGGTTGATGTTCTTCAGGCTGTGGAACTGGCCGTAGTAGAAGTTCAGGGCCTGGGCGCTGATGCGGATCGGCGCGTGCTCGTCGGCCGGGTTGCGGCCGTCGAACCGGGTGGCGTTGATCGCGGGAGCGGCGTTCATCGTCGTGTTCCTCGTGGATGCCGGCGGCGGATCAGCGGGCGCGCTGCGGCTTGATGACGAAGCGGGCGACGACCGAGAGCAGCAGGATCGTCATGGTGATCAGGAGCGCGCCGGCCCAGGCGAGCTGCTGCCAGTTCGGGTAGGGCGAGAGGGCGAACTGGTAGATCATCACCGGCAGGTTCGCGACGCCGCCCATCAGGTCCGGGCTGAACCACGAGTTGTTGTTGAGCGCCGTGAACAGGAGCGGCGCGGTCTCGCCGGCGATGCGGGCCAGCGCGAGGATGATGCCGGTGACGATGCCGGCCGAGGCCGCCCGCCAGGTCACGCTGCGGATCACCGTCGACATCGGGGCGCCGAGCGCGACGCCGGCCTCGCGCAGCGTGCCGGGGACGAGGCGCAGCATGTCCTCGGTGGTGCGCACGATCACAGGGGTCGCGATGATCGCCAGCGCGACGCCGCCGGCCCAGCCGGAATAGGTCCCCATCGGCCGCACCATCAGGGTGTAGACGAACAGGCCGATCAGGATCGAGGGAGCCGAGAGCAGGATGTCGTTGAGGAAGCGGATCACCTCGGCGAGCTTCGAGCCGCGGCCGTACTCGGCGAGGTAGGTGCCGGCCATCAGCCCGATCGGCGTGGCGATGAGGATGCCGATGCCGGTGAGCACGAGGCTGCCGAGGATGGCGTTGGCGATGCCGCCGCCTTCCGAGCCGGGGCCGGGGGTCGGCTGGGTGAACAGCAGCGGCGAGAACCCGCGCGCCCCCTCGACGATGAGCATCAGCAGGATCGAGCCGAGGACGAAGGCGCCGAGCACGGTGGCCGCCAGGCAGGCGATCCGCAGCGTGCGGTCGGCGACCCGGCGGCTGCCGCGGATGCGGGCCGGCTTCAGGGCCGGCGCCGGACGGATCGTGTTGGGAGCGTCCATGGCGGGTCCCTCAGGCGACCTTGACGCGGCGCGTCAGGAAGCGGGCGATGATCAGGACGACGAAGGTGATCGCGAACAGGATGCAGCCGAGCGCCATCAGGGAGTTCAGCTGCAGGCCGTCGGCCTCGTTGAACTCGTTGGCGATGCGCGAGGCGATGGTCGAGCCGGGATCGAACACCGAGGCCGAGAGGCGGTTGGCGTTGCCGACCACGAAGGTCACCGCCATGGTCTCGCCGAGGGCGCGCCCGAGGCCGAGCATGATCGCGCCGATGATCGAGACCGAGGCCTGCGGCAGCAGCACGTGGCGGACCACCTCCCAGGTGGTGCAGCCGATGCCGTAGGTGCTCTCGCGCAGGATCGTCGGGATCTGGTCGAGCATGTCGCGGGCGATCGAGGCCACGAACGGCACGATCATGATCGCCAGGATGATGCCGGCGGTGAGCACGCCGACGCCCGAGGGCACGCGGGCGTAGAGCAGCGTGCCGACGATCGGCATGCCCTCGACCAGGTTCGACACCGGCATCTGCACGAATCGGGCGAAGAGCGGCGCGAAGATGAACAGGCCCCACATGCCGTAGATGATGCTGGGCACGGCGGCGAGCAGCTCGATCGTCATGCCGACGGGCTTGCGCGCCCAGCCGGGGCAGAGCTGCGTCAGGTAGATCGCGATGCCGAGCGAGATCGGCACGCCGATCACCAGGGCGAGCACCGCGGAGGCGAGCGTTCCGGTGACGGCGACCAGGGCGCCGTACTGCTCGGTGCCGATGTTCCAGGCGCTCGAGGTGAGGAAGCCGAAGCCGAACTCGCGGAAGGCGGGCCAGCCGCCGTAGAGGATCGAGCCGATGATGCCGGCGAGCACCAGCAGCACCAGCAGGGCCGAACCGTAGGCGGCGGCGCGGAACAGGGCGTCGAGGCCCTTGCTCGGCCCCTTGCGCAGGCGCGCGCCCGAGGCGGCGCGCGTCACGGCGATCTGTTCAGTCAAGGCGGTCATCCGCGGTTCTTTTCACCGGCTGGCGTGGTAGCGTGCCGAACGGCCGAGCGCGAGGGCGGGGCCGGACGCGCGGGCGAGATCCGGCGAGGACGCTGCGCCCGCTCGGGGAACGGGCAGCCCTCGCGCTTCGCGCGGGCCGTCCGCTCGTCGCGATCGGCCGCGGGGCCGCGTGCGGCCCCGCGGGTTCGGCCTCACATGCCGAGGACGGGCTTTCCGTCCTTGCCCTTCACCTGCTTCCACTCCTCGTGGATCAGGCCGACGACGGCGTCCGGCAGCGGCACGTAGTCGAGGTCGGAGGCGAGCTTGTCGCCGTTCTTGTAGGCCCAGTCGAAGAACTTCAGCACGTCGGCGGACTTGGCCGGATCGGCGGCCTCCTTGTGGACGAGGATGAAGGTCGCCGCCGTGATCGGCCAGGCGTCGTCGCCGGCCTGGTCGGTGAGCGTGATGCCGAAGCCGGGCGCGCTCTTCCAGTCGGCGCTGGCCGCGGCCGCCTGGAACGCCTTGTCGTCCGGCTGCGGGAACTTGCCGGCCTTGTTGCGGATCAGCGCGTAGCTGAGCTTGTTCTGCTTGGCGTAGGCCGACTCGACGTAGCCGATGGCGTTCGGGACCTGCTTGACGGTGGCGGTGACGCCCTCGTTGCCCTTTCCGCCCTGGCCGGCGGGCCAGCTCACGGTGGTGGCGGCGCCGAACTCCTTCTTCCAGCCCTCGGAGACCTGGCTGAGATAGGTGGTGAAGATGTTCGTCGTGCCCGAGGCGTCCGAGCGGTAGACCGGGGTGATGTTCGCGTCGGGGAGCTTCAGCCCCTCGTTGAGCGCGGCGATCTTCGGGTCCGACCACTTGGTGATCTTGTTGGCGTAGATGTCGGCGATCACGTCGCCGGTGAGCTTGAGCTTGCCCGGCTCGACGCCGGGGATGTTCACGACGGCGACGACGCCGCCCATCACGGTCGGGAACTGGACGAGGCCGTCCTTCTCCAGGGCGGGGCCCTTCAGCGGCGCGTCGGTGGCGCCGAAATCGACCGTCTTGGCCTGGATCTGCTTGATGCCGCCGCCAGAGCCGATCGACTGGTAGTTCAAGCCGGTGCCGCTGTCCTTGCGGTAGGCTTCCGCCCACTTGGAATAGACCGGGAACGGGAAGGTCGCACCGGCGCCGGTGATGTCGGCGGCGAGCGCCGGAAAGGCGAGCTGCGCCGTCGCGAGGCCGAGGGCGAGCGCGTAGGTGAAGGGTTTCACATCGATCTCCGTCATCCGTCGAGCGTGCCGGGCAGCGCGATCCGCGCGTTCGCATTCGCGCGGGCCACCCGGCGACCCGGCGGCCGCGGCCGCATCGCTCGACACCGCCGCCGTTAGGGCACGCAGATGACAGCCGCATGACACGGCGCAACCAGGGCTTGAGGCGAGCGCGAACGCGGCCGGCGAATGCTGTGGCGATGGCACGCTTTACGGTGTTGGCGCGTTCTCATTGCGATCCGGGCCCTGTCGCGAGCATCCCGCCGCGGCTCGCCGGATCGGAAGGTCGATCCCGTGTCCCACGATTCGCCTGCGGCGCCGACGCGTGCGCCGCTCCCCGACGACCACGCCTACCAGGCGCTCCACGCCGAGCGCGAGGCCCTGGAGCGCGACCTGGCGCTGGCGAAGGCACGGCAGAACTTCAGCACGGAGCCGGGCGAGGCCGAGCGGGCCCGCGCCGACGAGGCGTCGATGCTGATGAGCCTCGACCGGGTGCTGACGCGCATCCGCGCGGCCGAATACCAGCGTCGCCCGGGCGCCCGCCGCTGGTAGCCTGTCTCGGCTGGGTCCCGCGTCTCGCGGCGATCGGGCGAACCTCGCCACTTCGCCCCACGATCGACGGGTCGTCCCCCGCGGCGAGCCGCGTGCGGGCCGCCTCCCAGCCTCAGGCGCTGCGGCGGCGGTCGCGCTCCTTCTGGCGCATGCGCAGCAGGAGGTCGACCTGGGAATCGGGGATCGGCTGCTTGTCGACGCTGCCCTCGTAGACGGTGCGCAGGGTCTGGCCGAGATGATGGGTGTCGACGCTGGCGCCGTTGCGATGCGACGCGAGGACTTCGAACTTGGCTGCGGCCTGATGCATGGTCCCCCCCGGAACATGGAAGCGCCGGCGTCCGCGAATCGGTTTCGCCACCGGATCCCAACAGTGTCGGTCCGGATGGTTAAGGAGGGATTAACCTTAACCGACCGTTCTGCGCGCTCATCGGTATCCGATCCTAGACCGCCGCGCCTTCGAGCAGGCGGGCGGCGGCGGCGCGGGCCTCGTCGGTGACGGTGGCGCCGGCGAGCATGCGGGCGATCTCCTCGCGGCGGGCCGCGACGGGGAGCGAGGCGACGCGGGTGGCGACGCGGCCAGCCCCCTTCACCGCGTCCTTGGCGATCAGGAAATGCGTGCCGGCGCGCGCCGCGACCTGGGGCGCGTGCGTCACCGCCACCACCTGCACGTCCTGCGACAGCCGCGCCAGCCGCGCGCCGATCGCGTCGGCGACCGCGCCGCCCACGCCGGTGTCGATCTCGTCGAAGATCAGCGTCGGCGCCGAGCCCTTGTCGGCGAGCACCACCTTGAGGGCGAGCATGAAGCGGGACAGCTCGCCGCCGGACGCCACCTTCATCATCGGGCCGGCCTTGGTGCCGGGATTGGTCTGCGCCCAGAACGCGACCCGGTCGATGCCGGCGGCGTCGCGCGATTCGGGATCGGTGACGATCTCGGTGATGAACCGGGCGCGCTCGAGCTTCAGCGGGGGCAGCTCGGCCTGCACGGCGGCGTCGAGCGCCTTGGCCGCGCGCCGACGCCCCGCGCTGAGCTTCTCGGAGGCCTTGGCGTAGGCCGATTCGGCCGTTTGCAGCGTCGCCTCCAGGCCGGCGAGCGCCTCCTCGCCGGCATCGATCGCGGCGACGTCCGCCTCGTAGCGCTCGCGCAGGGCGGCGAGGTCGTCGGCGGCGACGTCGTACTTGCGCGAGGCCGCGCGCAGGGCGAACAGCCGCTCCTCGACCCGCTCCAGCTCGCGCGGGTCGAACTCGGCCTCGGCCACCGCCGCGTCGAGGACGGCGCGGGCCTCGTCGAGGGCGACGAGGGCGGCGTCGAGCGCCGCGACGCAGGGCTCGACCAAAGCCGGCAGCTGCGCCGCCCGGCGCTCGAGCTTGCGGATCGCCGAGGAGAGCTGCGGCACGCTCGAATGCGAGCCGCCGACGGCGGCGAGCGCGTCGTTCAGCTCGCGCGCGACCTTCTCGCTCTGCTGCATCACGGTGCGGCGCTCGGCCAGGGTCGCCTCCTCGCCGGGCTTCGGATCGAGGGCCGCCAGCTCCTCGACCGCGTGGCGCAGGAAGTCGGCCTCCCGGCGCGCGGTCTCCACGCGGGCGCGATGCTCGGCCAACGTCGTGCGGGCGACCCGGACGGTCTTGGCCGCCTTCGCGACCGCGTCGAGCGGGCCGCTCAGGCCGCCGAAGGCGTCGAGGATGGCGCGGTGCGTGGTGACGTCGGCGAGCGCGCGGTCGTCGTGCTGGCCATGGATCTCGACCAGGGCCGCGCCGATCGCGCGCAGAACCTGCACGCCGACGGGCTGGTCGTTGACGAAGGCGCGGGTGCGCCCGTCGGCCATCTGCGTGCGCCGCAGGATCAGGTCGCCCTCGGTGTCGATCTCCGATTCCGCGGCGATCCGCCGGGCGGGATGGTCGAGGCCGACGTCGAACACCGCGGTGATGCCGCCCTGCGCCTCGCCGTGGCGCACGAGGGAGCCGTCGCCGCGCCCGCCCAGCGCCAGGCTGAACGCGTCGAGCAGGATCGACTTGCCCGCGCCGGTCTCGCCGGTGAGCACGCTGAGCCCGCCGGAGAAGTTCAGGTCGAGCCGGTCGATCAGGACGATGTCGCGGATCGCGAGCTGCACCAGCATGCCGCGCCTTCGAGCCTCCGGGGCGCCGGCCGTCGTCCGGCCGGGCAACCCAAACTTAAGGGAAATACGAAGCCGTCATGTAGGCCGATGCCGGGCCGACCGCACCCCCGAAATGCGAAACGGGCGGAGCCGAAGCCCCGCCCGCGAGTCGCGTCCCGTCGTGATGCGCGGGCAGCCTACTGGGCGGCGGCCGTGCGGCCCATCACCGAGGAGTAGATCTTGCTGAGGAACGAGCTCTTCTCCTCGCGCGGCTCGAGGCCGCCGTTCTGCAGGAGGGCGTGCGCGTCCTTGTACCAGGGACTGTCGGGGAAGTTGTGCCCGAGCACGGCGGCCGAGTTCTGCGCCTCGGCGGTGATGCCGAGCGCCATGTAGGCCTCGGTCAGCCGCTCCAGCGCCTCCTCGGCGTGACGCGTCGTCTGATACTTGCTCACCACGTCGCGGAAGCGATTGATCGCGGCAGGGAAGTTGCGGCGCTCGAGGTAGTAGCGCCCGACCTCCATCTCCTTGCCGGCGAGCTGGTCGCGGGTGATCTGGATCTTGGCCTTCGCGTCGGTCGAGTATTCCGAGGTCGGATACTTCTGGACGAGCTCCTGCAGGGCGACGAGCGCCTTCTCGGACCGGTCCTGGTCGCGGGTGACGTCGGGGATCTGCTTATACTGCGACATCGCCATCAGGTACTGGGCGTAGGCCGCGTCCTTGCTCGCCGGGTGCCGCTGCAGGTAGCGCTTCGAGGCGGTGATCGCGTCGTCGTACTTCTGGCCCTCGTAGTTCGCGTAGGCCGTCATCAGCAGCGCGCGGCGCGACCAGTCGGAATAGGCGTACTGCTTGTCGAGCGAATCGAACTTCTTGACGGCGCCCTCGTAGTCGCTGTCTTCCATCTTCGCCAAGCCTTCGCTGTAGAGCTTGTCGGCCGGCGTGTCCTGCACGACCTCGGGCTTGTACTTGTCGGCGAACAGGTTGGTCGGGTCGAGCGCGTCGCAGCCGCCGAGACCGAGGCCGAAGGCGGTGATGAGCACGGCCGCCGCCGCTCCGCGGGTCCGAAGGGTGACAGGCATTGGCGGTTCTTCCCCCGAACGGGCGCGTCCTGCGTCGCAGCGCGCCGTTGAGCCATCATGACGTCGTGTCGGCGCCGGCACTCTACCGGGTCCGAGGTGCCACCGCATCCCGGACTGCCGCGCTCTTCACGGACGATTCACCGTGGCGCCAGATTCGGGCATGAAAGCGGCGGTTCCACGCCCGCGCAGATCGGCGGGCGGCTGTGTCTTGCAGGCCACATCGCCCGCGGGCGGCAGGCGGTTTGCCGGAGAGATCTCAGAGGTCGCCGGCGAAGGCGGCGATGCCGAGGCCGGCGCCGAACTCGGCGAGCGCGGTCTCGCGGCGGGTGCCCTGGGCCTCGACGATCGCGTAGTTCGCACGGTCGGCGAACAGGGCCTCGAGGATGCCGACGTTCATGCGGTGCCCGCCGCAATAGGAGCGGTAGGCGCCCTGGAGCGGCAGCCCGGCGAGGGCGAGGTCGCCGACCGCGTCGAGGAACTTGTGCCGGACGAACTCGTCGGCGAAGCGCAGGCCTTCCGGGTTGACCACGTCGGTCTCGCCGACGGCGACGGTGTTCTCGAGGGAGGCGCCGAGGGCGAAGCCCGCCTTCCAGTAGCGCTCCACGTCCTTCATCATGCCGAAGGTGCGGGCGGGGGCGATCTCGCGGCGGTAGGCGGCGGCGGTGAGGTCCATCGCCTTGCGCGAGCGGCCGATCACCGGGCTTTCGAAATCGATCTCGACGTCGAGGCGGAAGCCCCGGTCGATCGGGCGCAGCTCGGCGAAGGCGGTGCCCGCCTCGATGCGGACGTGGCGCAGCACCTTGATCCAGCGGCGGGCGGTGCCGGTCTGCGCGATGCCGACCGCGTCGATCGCCTTGACGAAGGGGAGCGCACTTCCGTCGAGGATCGGCATTTCCGGTCCGTCGATCTCGACCAGCGCGTTGTCGACGCCCAGGCCGTAAAAGGCGGACATCAGGTGCTCAATCGTGGCGACCGCACCGGATTCGACGTCGCCGATCACGGTGCAGAGCTCAGTCGCGGAAACGCAGGCGTGGTGGGCCTTGATCAGACGGTCGTTGCCGGAGGCCATTCCGGTGCGGAGTAAAGCGATGCCGTGGTTCGCAGAAGCCGGGCGCAGCGTGATCGCAACCGGGTTTCCGGAATGGACGCCGATGCCGCTCAGCACGGTCGCGCCCTTGAGGGTTGTTTGTTGGTTCGTCCGCATTCCTTAGCCCTCGGCCGCGATCCGGCCACGCCACCCCGCATTTCGCGTGGTGACGACGCCTTCCGATCCGTCCGCTGCTTGAAGCCCCTGCGTGCGGCGTCGGTCCGAAAACCGCGCCGCTATTCGTTGGTCCGAGATTTTTATAGCTGCGGCGCACAGCACGGCCAAATCACGCTTTCTTACGCTGTGTTACAGACACGCTTGCGCCGCGATCTCGGGAATATCGTTCCTGCTCAACATGTTAACGAATGGTTAACAAGCCCTCTACAACCGCGGCGCGCTGTGTCTTCGAGGCACCATGACCGGGTCCGAGGCCGCGCGACGGGACCGGAAACGGCGCCCGGAACGACGAAAGAACCCGCCGGCCCTCGCGGAGCGGCGGATCCATGCTGCGGTGCGACAGGCGCCCGGGCGGCATCCCGGCCGGGCGGCGAATCGCGCGGATAAGTCCCGCGGGCCTTCGCCCGCGGGGTCTCGGTGAGCGTCGGATCAGTTGGCCTGCCGGCGGAGGAAGGCCGGGATCTCGAGCTGGTCGTCGTCCATCATCCGCGGCTGGGGCGCCATGCGGCCCTGCGCGTCGAGGTTGCCCTGCGCCGGGCGGTAGGTCGGGGCGACCGGAGCCTGGACCCGCGGGGCCGGCGGCATCGGGGCCTGGACCTGCGGCTGGGCGCGGGGCGCCGGCGCCGGCTCGGCTTCCTCGCGGCGGCCGCCGAAGCCGACGGTCGCGAGGCGGCGGAGCAGGCTGGTGCGCTTGGTGTCGCCCTGGTTGTCGACCGGCTCGCCGCGGCTGGCGGCGATCTGGGTCTGGGCGATCGGCGGCAGCTCGTGGATCTGCGGCATCCGCGGGGCGCGGGCGAGCGGGGCGGCGACGGGAGCTGCCGGGCGCGGCGGCATGAACGGGCCGGCATGGTGCTGGGCGACCGGCTCGGGGGCCGGCGCCGGGGCCGGCACGAACGGGGCGGCGGCGCGGGGCTGGGACTGGGTCAGCATGATGTCGTCGCGCATCACCGGAGCCGCCTCGATGCGGGGCTCGGCGTGCTGCACCGGCTCGGGGGCCGGGCGCGCGGGCTGGACGGGGGCCGGCTGAGCCTGCGTCACGGCCGGCTCGGCCGCGGCGCGAAAGCTCGGGGCGTTCTGGGCGGCGCGCGAGCGGGCCTCGGAGCGCAGGCGCTCGGCCACCTCGGCGATGCGCTGCTCGGTCTCGGCGATCTCCTTGTTGTTCGGCGAGTTGGCCGAGATCAGCGCCGGCTCGATCCCAGTGGCGACGACCGAGACGCGGATGATGCCGTCGAGGCTCTCGTCGAAGGTCGCGCCGAGGATGATGTTGGCTTCCTGGTCGACCTCCTCGCGGATGCGGGTGGCGGCCTCGTCGAGCTCGTACAGGGTCAGGTCGGCGCCGCCGGTGATCGAGATCAGCAGGCCGCGGGCGCCCTTCATCGAGACGTCGTCGAGGAGCGGGTTGGCGATCGCGGCCTCGGCCGCGCGGCTGGCGCGCTTCTCGCCGGACGCCTCGCCGGTGCCCATCATCGCCTTGCCCATGCCGCGCATGATCGCGCGCACGTCGGCGAAGTCGAGGTTGATCAGGCCTTCCTTGACCATCAGGTCGGTGATGCAGGCGACGCCCGAGTAGAGCACCTGGTCGGCCATCGCGAAGGCGTCGGCGAAGGTGGTCTTCTCGTTGGCGACCCGGAACAGGTTCTGGTTCGGGATCACGATCAGCGTGTCGACGGCCGCCTGCAGCTCCTGGATGCCGGCTTCCGCCGTGCGCATGCGGCGCAGGCCCTCGAACTGGAACGGCTTCGTCACGACGCCGACGGTGAGGATGCCCATGTCGCGGGCGGCGCGGGCGATGACGGGGGCCGCGCCGGTGCCGGTGCCGCCGCCCATGCCGGCGGTGATGAAGCACATGTGCGCGCCCGAGAGCTGGTCGCGGATCTCGTCGATCACCTCGTCGGCGGCGGCCGAGCCGACCTCGGGGTGGGAGCCGGCGCCGAGGCCCTGCGTCACGCCCAGCCCCATCTGGATCACGCGCTCGGCCTTCGACGAGGTCAGCGCCTGGGCGTCGGTGTTGGCCACGACGAACTCGCAGCCGAGCAGGCCCGACTCGATCATGTTGTTGACGGCGTTGCCGCCGGCGCCGCCGACACCGAACACGGTGATGCGGGGCTTGAGTTCGCGGATGTCAGGCGCCTGGAGAGAGATGGCCATGGTGTCGAGCCCTTCGTGACCTTTAACGCGTTGTCCGGAGCGCCTCCGTGGAGGAAGCGCCGATTCGTCGAGGCCGGGCGCGAGAGGGCGCCCGGGAAAACGCCTAGAAACCCTGCTTCAGCCACTCGTAGACGCGGCCGATGTAACCGTCGGTGCCGGTGCCGGCGAAGGCGCGCTGCCCCCGCGGCTCGAAGTGCTCGGCATGCGCCACCTGCGGGTAGACCAGCAGGCCGACCGCGGCCGAGAAGGCCGGACCCTTAGCCGCCTCGGGCAGGCCGCGGATGCCGAGCGGGCGCCCGATCCGGACCTGGCCCTGCATCACCCGGCGGGTGACCTCGGGCAGGCCGACGAGCTGGCTCGCGCCGCCCGTGAGCACGACCCGGCGCCCCGCCTGGGCGGCGAAGCCGGCCGCGCGCAGGCGGTCGCGGACGAGCTCGACCACCTCCTCGACCCGCGGCTTGATGATCCGCACCAGCTGCGAGCGCGGAACGTGGTTCGGGGTCTCGCCCTCGTCCTCGCCGACGCCGTGGACGGCGATCATGTCGCGCTCGTCCGACGGGGTGGCGATGGCCGAGCCGTAGAGCGTCTTCAGCCGCTCGGCCGCCGCGACCCGGGTCGAGAGCCCGCGGGCGATGTCCATGGTGACGTGGTGGCCGCCGACCGCGATCGCATCGGTGTGGACGAGGTGCCCCCCGGAGAACACGCCGAAGCTCGTGGTGCCGCCGCCCATGTCGACGACGCAGACGCCCATCTCGGCCTCGTCGTCGACCAGCGCCGAGAGGCCCGCGGCGTAGGGGGTGGCGATCACCGCCTCGACGCCGAGATGGCAGTGCTCGATCGCGAGCATGACGTTGCGGGCGGCCGCGGCTTCCGCCGTGACGACGTGGAGGTCGACCCCGAGCGCCTCGCCGATCATCCCCGAGGGGTCGATCACCGCGCCCTGGCCGTCGAGGGCGTAGCCGGTCGGCAGCGCGTGCAGCACGGCGCGGCCGGGGCTGACGCCGTGGGCGCTCGCGGTCTCCAGCACGCGCTCCACGTCGGCGCCGGTGACGGTGCCGGTGCGGACGTTGACCCGCGCCTGGAAGTGCTGCGAGGCGAGGCGCCCGCCGCTCATGTTGACGATGACCGACTGGACCTCGACCTTGGCCATCCGCTCGGCGGCGTGCACCGCCTGCCGGATCGCGCCCTCGGCGGCCTCGAGGTCGACGATCGCGCCGCCCTTCAGCCCGTGCGAGCGCTGGTGGCCGATGCCGATGATGCGGGCGAGGTGCGTCCGGCCCTTCAGCGTGGTGAGGGCTTCGGCCGGCTGCAGCTCGGCGATGAGGCAGACGACCTTGCTGGTGCCGATGTCGAGCACCGACAGCGTGGTGCTGCGGCGCGCCGAGAGCGGCTTCAGGCGGGGCGTCAGGCCGTGTTGGGAATGCATCAGCGCTTACCGACGAAGGACGGGGAACGGGCGGGGCGGCGGGTGGACCGGACTGCGCTCACGTCGCGGTCCCCTTCTTCGTCTTCTTCTGCGCCTCGGCTCGGGCGGCCGCGGCCTCCTCGGTGAGGCGGACCACGACCCGGTCGGGCATCCGCAGATCGACCGCGATGATGTCCTTCTCCAGCAGGCGGTTGGCGCGCTCGAGCTCGACCAGCCGGGCCAGCGCGGCTCCGGGCTCGATTTCCGGCAGGCGGATGTCGACGCCGTCGAGCTTCAGGGTCCAGCGCCGGCCGGAGACGTAGGTGCCGGCGCGGATGCGGTCGGCGAGCGGGCCGGCCGCGGCGACCAGGGCGAGGTACTCGCCGAGTTTGGTGTTGGCGTCGTCGCCGACGACCAGCGGCAGGCTCGCGTAGCGGTCGTCGCGCATCGTATCGATGATCGTGCCGTCGGCGGCGATGACGCTGATCTCGCCGTTCATCTGCCACAGGGCGGCGGGCTCGCGCTCGACCTGGTTGATGACGATCTCGCGGGGATAGATCTTGCGCACCGAGACGGAGGCGATCAGCGGCACCCGGAGCAGGCGGGCGCGCACCTCGGCGACGTCGAGGAAGGGCACGGACGAGCGCCAGTCGATGCCGGCGGCGGCGAGCACCTCGCGCTCGTACATCCGCGAGATGCCCGAGATGGTGACGCGCTCGACGCCGAAGCCGGCGACGCGGGCGAGGATGTCGAGGGGGCGGCCGTTCTCGATGACGAAGGCGTCGTAGCGGCCGCTGGCGACGAAGCCGGCGAGCGCCAGCGCACCGAAGGCCGTGCTGAGGCCGAGGGCGCCGATGCCGCGCGGCAGGCGCTCGGCCATCGACGGCCCGGGCCGGCCGCGGCGCATCGAGTCGGACCGGCGCAGGAAGCGCGGAAGCCGGGCGAGAACGCCGCCGACGAGGCGCGCGGCTGGACCGGTCGCGCCGGGAAACCCAGCGGGGCTCAGCGGCCCAGAGACGCGTCCTCCACCATCCATCGCACGAACTCACCGAAACGATACCCAGCATGGGCGGCCATGTCCGGCACAAGGCTGGTCTGGGTCATGCCGGGTTGCGTGTTGACCTCCAGGACGACGAGGGCACCGGTTCCACCCGGTGTGTCGTCGTAGCGAAGGTCGGCACGGCTGACGCCCCGGCAGCCCAGTGCTTGATGCGCCGTTAACGACAACTCTTGGACACGCTGGTAAACATTTGGTTTAAGTTCGGCCGGCAGGACGTGGATCGAGCCTCCCGGCGCGTACTTCGCGTCGTAGTCGTACCACCCCCCCGAGGCGGCCTTGATCTCGATCACGCCGAGGGCCCGGTCGCCCATCACCGCGCAGGTGAGCTCGCGGCCCGCAACGTAAGTCTCCACAAGGACTTCCTCCCCGAACGCCCATTCGTCCGAGGCCAGGATCTGGGGCGGATGCGAGCGCCCGTCGCGGACGATGATCACGCCCATCGAGGAGCCTTCGGAGACCGGCTTGACGACGTAGGGCGGGGCGATCGGGTGTGACTTCGCGGCATCATGCCGGTTAACGACCAGCCCTTCCGGGACGCTGACGCCGGCCGCCCGCATCACCACCTTGGCCCGCTCCTTGTGCATGGCGAGCGCGGAAGCGAGCACGCCCGAATGCGTGTAGGGAATGCGCAGGATCTCGAGCAGGCCCTGGATCGTGCCGTCCTCGCCCGCCGGCCCGTGCAACGCGTTGAAGGCCGCATCGGGCCGAAGCTCGGTCAGCACCGATGCGATGTCGGCCCCGACGTCGACGCGGGTGACGCGATAGCCCTCTCCCTCCAGCGCGTCGGCGCAGGCGGTACCCGAATTCAGCGAGACCTCGCGCTCGGAGGAGGTGCCGCCCATCAGGACGGCGACGTGCTTAAACATGGAGGGCTCCGGGGCGCGTGTCGAAGGGGGACGAACGGGCGGCCGGCGCCCGTGTTCAGATAGCCTCTGCCCAGCCCACGCTGTTTGCGAACGCGGACTAGGGGTCAGAGGTCACGATAGGCCTTCCCGTCTTCGGGACCTGCCCACTCGGAAAAGATGCCGAACGGATCGCCGGTCAGCGTAGGCGTCGATCTGTCGACGGAGATTCCGATCCGCTTGATCTCCCAGTGCAGCTCGATCCCGCTGGTCTCGCGCACCCGCCGGCGCACCTCCTCGCCCAAGCCCTCGATGTCGGCGGCCGTGGCGCCGTCGCGATTGATCAGGAAGTTGCAGTGCATCTCGGAGACCTGCGCGCCGCCCCGCGTCAGGCCGCGGCAGCCGGCGGCGTCGACGAGCTGCCACGCCTTGCCGCCCGGCGGGTTCTTGAAGGTCGAGCCGCCGGTGCGCTCGCGGATCGGCTGCGCGGCTTCCCGCGCCGCGGTCACCCGCGCCATCTCCGCCTCGATCGCCGCGCGCTCGCCGGGGCGGCCGCGGAACAGGGCGCTCGTGAAGATCACGTCGTCGGGCGCCGCCGCATGGCGGTAGGTGAAGCCCATCTCGGCATGGCCGAAGCGGCGGAGCGCACCGCGCCGGTCGACCCCGCGCGCCTCGAGGAGCACGTCGGTGGTCTCGCCGCCATGGGCGCCGGCGTTCATGCGCAGGGCGCCGCCGACCGAGCCCGGGATGCCGCGGAAGAAGGCGAGCCCGTCGAGCGACGCTTCGGCCGCCGCCTTCGCCAGGCGCATGTCGGGCAAGGCGGTGCCGGCCTGCAGGCGGTCGCCGTCGACCTCCACCGCTCCGAACGCCTTGCCGCCGAGCCGGATCGTCACGCCGGGAATGCCGCCGTCGCGCACGATCAGGTTCGAGCCGAGCCCGATCACCGTCACCGGGATCTCGGGATCGAGACCGGCCAGGAGGTGGGCGAGATCCTCCTCGTCGGCCGGCGTGAACAGCACCTGCGCCGGGCCGCCGACGCGGAACCAGGTCAGGTCGGACAACGCCGCGTTCACCAGCAGCCGCCCCCGCAGGGCCGGCGCGGCGGCGCGGATCGCCGGCGTGATGTCGGGGAAGGCGGTCATCGGTTCGCTCCCTCTCTCCCCGCACGCGGGGAGAGGGCTTCGTCGACCCCGTCGTCGACGAAGCGAGGCGGCAGCCGAGGGTGAGGGGGCGGGGTCAGGACGGGTGCGTCCGGCGACGTCCCCTCACCATCGCCCTTCGGGCTAGCCACGCCGACGACGAGGTCGTCGCGGCCCTCTCCCCGCGTGCGGGGAGAGGGGGGGAGCGCGCTGAAGATCGTATCGAGAACGACTGACGGGCTGCTCATGATCTCCGCGTTCCAAAACCGCAGGACGCGGTAGCCCAGATCGGCCAGCCATGCATCGCGAGCGCGGTCGTAGGCATTGTCGGCGTGCTGGCTGCCATCGATCTCGATGATCAGCTTCGGCTCACAGCAGCAGAAATCGGCCACGTAGCGGCCGATGCTCTCCTGCCGAACGAACTTGAACCCGGCCAGCCGCCGATCGCGCAAGCGATACCACAGCGTCCGTTCGGCCTCGGTCTGCCCCTGCCGAAGGCGCCGCCGAAATGCCGTGCGCTCGCTGTCGGCCGGGCTCATTCGAGCTCACCCCTTGAACGCCGCCAGCTCCGCCGGCAGCGCGTAGGCCCATTGCGTGATGTTGCCGGCGCCGAGGCAGACGACGTAGTCGCCCTCGGTCGCGTGCGCGGCCACGATCCCGGCGAGGTCTTCCGGGCGCTCGAGCGCCTGCGCGTCGCGGTGACCGCGGGAGCGCAGGCCGGCGACGAGGCCGTCGCGGTCGATGCCCTCGATCGGCGCCTCGCCCGCCGCGTAGACGGGGGCGACGATGACCGTGTCGGCATCGTTGAAGCAGGTGCAGAAATCGTCGAACAGCGAGGCGAGGCGCGAGTAGCGGTGCGGCTGCACGATCGCGATCACCTTCGCGTCGGTGGAGGCGCGGGCGGCCTTGAGCACCGCCTTGATCTCCACCGGATGGTGCCCGTAATCGTCGAAGATCTGGGCGCCGTTCCATTCGCCGGTGCGGGTGAAGCGGCGCTTGACGCCGCCGAACCCGGCCAGCGCCTTGCGGATCGCGTCCGCCGGCACGCCGAGCTCGTGCGCGACGGCCAGCGCCGCGGTGGCATTGAGCGCGTTGTGCTTGCCCGGCATCGGCAGGACGAGGTCCTCCATCTCCATGCGGAAGCCCGGACGCCGGTCGCGGATCATCACGCGGAAGCGGCTCTGACCGCCGCGCAGGTCCACGTCGATGAGGCGCACGTCGGCCTGCGGGTTCTCGCCGTAGGTGATGATGCGGCGGTCCTCGATGTGGCCGACGAGGTCCTGGACGACGGGATGGTCGATGCACATCACCGCGAAGCCGTAGAACGGGATGTTGTCGATGAAGCGCCGGAAGGCGTCCTTGACCGCGTCGAACGAGCCGAAATGGTCGAGATGCTCCGGGTCGATGTTGGTGACGATGGCGACGTCGGCCGGCAGCTTCAGGAAGGTGCCGTCGGATTCGTCGGCCTCCACCACCATCCACTCACCCTCGCCCATGCGGGCGTTGGTGCCGTAGGCGTTGATGATGCCGCCGTTGATCACCGTCGGGTCCATGTTGCCGGCGTCGAGCAGCGTCGCGACGAGGGAGGTCGTCGTGGTCTTGCCGTGGGTGCCGGCGATGGCGACGCAGGACTTGAAGCGCATCAGCTCGGCCAGCATCTCGGCCCGGCGCACCACCGGCAGCCGGGCCTCGCGCGCGGCCATCAACTCGGGGTTGTCGCGCTGGATCGCGGTCGAGACGACCACGAGGCCGGCATTCTCGACGTTGGCGGCGGCATGGCCGACGAAGGTCCTCATGCCCTTGTCGGCCAGCCGCCGCACGTTGGCGTTGTCCGAGGCGTCGGAGCCCTGCACCGTGTAGCCGAGGTTGTGCATCACCTCGGCGATGCCGGACATGCCGATGCCGCCGATGCCGATGAAGTGGATGGGACCGAGCTTGTCGGGCAGCTTCATGGGAGGAACCGTTCGATGACGGGACTGCGCGGAGGCATGCGTCCCGGAAGAATCAGGTGCGGGCGGCCGTGTCGACGACCACCGCGGCGAGCCGCTCGGCGGCGTCGTGGATGCCGGCGCTTTTCGCGGCTTGCGCCGCCGCGGTCAATTTCTTAGGATTCGCGAAGGCGTCGACCAGCTCCGCGGTGAGCCGGTCCGGCGTGAACGCGGTCTGCGCGACGGCCAGGGCCGCGCCGATCTTGGCCAGCGTCGCGGCGTTGGCGGCCTGGTCCTGATCGAGCGCCCCGGGCAGCGGCACCAGGATCGACGGCCGGCCGATGGCGGCGAGCTCCGAGACCGTCGAGGCGCCCGAGCGGGCGACCACGAGGTGGCTCGCCGCCATCCGCCCCGGCAGGTCCTTGAAGAACGGCGCCGCCTCGATGCCGGCGAGCCCCATGGCGAGGTAGTCGTTCTGCACCGCCGTCAGGTCCTCGGGGCGGACCTGCTGCACGAGGTGGAGGCGGGCCCGCAGGTCGGCCGGAAGCTGCGCCAGGGCTTTCGGCACGACCTCGCCCATCACCCGCGCGCCCTGGCTTCCGCCGAAGACGAGGAGGTGCAGGGCGTCCGCCGGCCCGAGCGGCGGATAGGCGACCTTCGCGGCCTCGATCACCGCCGGGCGCAACGGGTTGCCGGTGTGGACGCGGGGGGCACGCGCCTTGTCGGGGACGCCGCGGACCTCCTTGAAGCCGGTGGCGATGGTGCGGGCGCCGCGCGCCAGGAAGGCGTTGGCCCGCCCCATCACCGCGTTCTGCTCGTGGATGATCGTCGGCACGCGCAGGATCTGGCCGGCGAGCATCGGCGGCACGGTCGGGTAGCCGCCGAAGCCGACGATCGCCGCCGGGTTGATGCGCTTGACCGCCTTGGCCGCCTCCGCGAAGCCGCGGCCCAGCGTCAGCACCGCGCCGGCCCGGCGCAGCATCGAGCGGCCGGACGGGGTCGCCGAGGTGATGGTGACGATCTCGGAGGCCGGGAAGCCGCCGCTGATCGAGTCGACCCGCGCGTCGGTGGCGAGCACCACGCGGATGCCCCGCGCCCGCAGCGCGTGGGCGAGGCTCTCGGCCGGGAACAGGTGGCCGCCGGTGCCGCCGGCGCAGAGCAGGATGGTCGGCGTGAACACCGTCACCGCATGACTCCGGCGACGGTGGCCGGCGCCGTGCCGGGCGGCTTCTGGCTCAGCATCGTGGTGCGCGGGCGCTTGCGGGTGAGCGCCACGAGGAAGCCCATGCCGAGCGCGAGCGAGATCAGCGACGAGCCGCCGTAGGAGACGAACGGCAGCGTCATGCCCTTGGCCGGCATGAGCTGGGTGTTCACCGCCATGTTGATGCAGGCCTGGAGGCCGAAGAGCGTGATCAGACCGGTGATGGCGAGCCTCGAGAAGGTGTCGTCGGTGCGGCGCGCGAGCTTGAGCCCGCGCAGCACGATGTAGGCGAACAAAGCGACGAGGCAGAGGCAGACCAGCACGCCGAACTCCTCGCCGGTCACCGAGAAGATGAAGTCGGTATGGGCGTCGGGCAGGTGGCGCTTGGCGATCCCCTCCCCCGGGCCGGTGCCGAACCAGCCGCCGGAGCGGAACGATTCCTGCGACCAGAAGGTCTGGAAGCTGTCGCCCGAATCCTTGTCGAGGAAGCGGTTGAAGCGCTCGCGGACGTGGTGGAAGAAGGTGTAGGCGGCGAACACCCCGGTCAGGCCGAGCACGCCGAGCACCGCCACCCAGATCAGGTGCAGGCCGGCGACGAAGAACAGCGCGCACCACACCAGCGTGATCAGCATCGTCTGGCCGAAATCGGGCTGCAGCAGCAGCGGGACGATGGTGATCGGCAGGAGCAGGATCGCAAGGAAGCCGCCCGGCATGTCGCGGCGCTGCGCGCCCTCCGAGAACGCCCAGGCGGCGACCACGACGAAGGCGGGCTTGACGAACTCCGAGGGCTGCAGGCCGAACGAGCCGAACTGGATCCAGCGGTGGGCGCCCTTGATCTCCGGCCCGAACTTGCCGGCGAGGAGGCACAGCGCGACGCCCGCGAGCCAGGTGCCGAGCGCCAGCCGGCGGATGCCGCGCAAGCTCAGGAACGAGACCGCGCAGATCAGCAGGATCGTCGGCGCGAGGTACATCGCCTGGCGGTTGAGAAAGTAGAAGGTCGGCAGGCCGATGCGCTCGGCCACCGGCGGCCCGCCGCCCATCAGGAAGACGAGGCCGGCGACCATCAGGGCGGCGAGCGCCGCGAGCAGGCCGCGGTCGACCGTCCACCACCAGTCGGTCAGGGGCGTGCGTTCCGCGCGGGAGATCATGGGCGTGCGACGGCCTTGCGAGCGGTCGCGCAGGGGCACGCGACGGTCGAGAGCGATCCTGTCCGCGAATGGTAAACGCATCCTTGCGAAACCGCGCCGGAGCCGCCGCCCGTCCCGTCAACCCCCGGCGCCTCCTCGCCGATCGGTCGCGCCACGGTCGACCGAATACGAAATCTTAACAGCAAAAACGCAATCTTGGATTGTGTTCACTTCGGCATCGCATTGCGAAGATGCCGCGCCGGGACGATCCGCCCATGTTCGCTGCACGCAAGACTGTCGAAGCCGCCGCCAAGCTTGCCGCCCTCGACCGGGTGCAGGGGGTGATCGAGTTCGACCTCTCGGGCCGCATCCTCGACGCCAACGCGAATTTTCTCGCAGCTGTGGGCTACAGCCTGCCCGAGCTGGTCGGGCAGCCGCATGCGATGCTGGTCGATCCGCAGTACCGGGACTCGGCGGAGTACAAGGCGTTCTGGGAGCGTCTCCGCAGCGGCGCGTTCAGCGCGGGCCAGTTCCGGCGGATGGCGAAGGGCGGCCGCGACATCTGGATCGAGGCCTCCTACAACCCGATGATCGGGCGTGACGGCAAGCCCTACAAGGTGGTGAAGTTCGCCACCGACATCACGCGGCAGAAGGCCGAGGATGCCGACCGGGCCGGCCAGATCGCGGCGATCGACAAGGCGCAAGGGGTGATCGCCTTCGATCTCGACGGCACCATCCTCGAGGCCAACGCGAACTTCCTCGCCGTGGTGGGCTACGACCTGTCCGAGGTCCGCGGCCGCCCGCACAGCATGTTCGTCGAGCCGGCCTACGGGCAGAGCGCGGACTACGCGGCGTTCTGGGCGGCGCTGAAGCGCGGCGAGTACCAGGCGGCGCAGTACAAGCGCATCGCGAAGGGCGGCCGCGAGGTCTGGATCCAGGCGACCTACAATCCGATCTTCGACGCCTCGAACCGCCCCTACAAGGTCGTGAAGCTCGCCACCGACATCACCGATCAGGTCATGCTGCTGGCCAACCTCCGCAGGCTGATCGAGCGCAACTTCTCCGAGATCGACCAGGCGATCACCCGCTCGGCGGACGGGTCGGGCGCGGCATTCGCGGCCGCGGAGACGACGTCGGGCAATGTGGCGACGATGGCGGCGGCGGCGGAGGAACTGGCCGCCTCCGTCGCCGAGATCTCCCAGAGCATGGGATATTCGCGCGGCGCGACCGACGCCGCCTTCGAGCGGGTCCAGGCGGCCGGCGGGTTCACCCAGCGCCTCTCGGAGGCTGCCGGGTCGATGAGCGGCATCGTCGGGCTGATCCAGTCGATCGCCGCACAGATCAACCTGCTCGCGCTCAACGCCACCATCGAGGCGGCGCGTGCCGGAGAAGCCGGACGCGGCTTCGCGGTCGTCGCGAGCGAGGTCAAGAACCTCGCCAACCAAGCCGCCCGTGCGACGGAGCAGATCGGCGCCGAGATCAACGGCCTGCAGGGCCTGTCGAGCGAGGTGGTCGGCGCCCTCGATTCGATCAGCGGCTCGGTCGACATCATGCGCGAGAACGTCGTCGCCACGGCGAGCGCGGTCGAGGAGCAGAGCATCGTCACGCGCGACCTGTCGCAGAGCATGCAGGCGGCGGCCCAGGCCGTCGCGGCGATCACGGCCAACATCAGCACGATCTCGGGCTCGGTGACGGAGGTCTCCGTCGCGGTGGCGACGACGCGCGAAGCGGCTCGCGTGCTCGCCCGGTAGGGCGACGTCCGGCGCGGGGCTCGCCCGCCGGCGCCGGCGTCCGGCCGTTCAGGGCAGCGCGCGCACCAGCTCGCGAAACACGTCGCCGCGCTGCTCGAAGCTGCGGAACTGGTCGTAGGAGGCGCAGGCCGGCGAGAGCAGCACCACCGGCTCGGGCGCGCCCGAGGCCGCCGCGCCCTCTGCCGCCGCCCGGACGGCGATGTCGAGCGTCTCGCAGCGGGTGTAGGGCACGGCGCCTTCCAGCGTCGCGGCGAAGGCGTCGGAGGCGGCGCCGATCAGGTAGGCGTGCGCGATGCGCTCGAAATACGGGACCAGCGGGAAGATGCCGCCGTCCTTCGCCTTGCCGCCGAGGATCCAGTGGATGTCGCGGAAGGCGGTGAGCGCCTTCTCGGTGGAATCGGCGTTGGTCGCCTTGGAATCGTTGACGAACAGCACGCCGCCGTGGACCCGGACCTCCTCCATCCGGTGCGGCAGGCCGGGAAAGCTCGCGAGTCCGGCCTGGATGTCGTCGGGCGAGAGCCCGAGCGCGCGGGCGACCGCGACCGCCACGGCCGCGTTCTGCCAGTTGTGCGCGCCGCGCAGAGACCGGATCGCGGACACGTCGGCGATCGGCGCACCATCACGGTCCGCGATCACCCCGTCGCGGACGGTGACGGCGTCGGCGGTGAGCGCCGCGTCGCGGGGCACGTGGATGCGGGTCAGCCGGTCGCCGCCCCGTTCCGCGAACCGGTCCGCGATGGCGCGGCTCGGCCCGTCGTCGACGCCGACGACCGCGCGGTCCGAGCCCTGGATCAGCCGCTCCTTGATCGCGGCGTATTGCGCGAAGGTGCCGTGGCGGTCGAGGTGATCGGGGGTGATGTTGAGGAGCACGCCGACGCTCGGATCGAGCGAGGGCGTCAGGTCGATCTGGAACGAGGACAGCTCGACGACGTGGATGCGATCGGGCGCCGGGGGCGCCAGCGACAGGATCGCGGTGCCGATGTTGCCGCCCATCTGCACGTCGCGCCCGGCCGCGCGCAGGATGTGCGCGATCAGCGCCGTGGTGGTCGACTTGCCGTTGGTGCCGGTGATCGCGACGAACGGCGCGCCCGGCGCGATCGCACGCCGCTCCCGGCAGAACAGCTCGATGTCGCCGACGATCTCGATGCCGGCCGCCTTGGCGAGCGCGACCGTCCAGTGCGGCACCGGATGGGTCAGCGGCACGCCGGGCGAGAGGATCAGCGCCGCGAAGCCCGACCAGTCGGCCGCGCGCAGGTCCGCGGTCTCGATCCCCTGCGCGGCGGCCCTGGCGACGCCCTCGGCGTTGTCGTCCCAGGCGATCACGCGGGCGCCGCCTTCCTTCAGGGCGAGCGCGGTGGCGAGGCCGGAGGCGCCGAGCCCGAACAGGGCGACAGCGCGGCCGGCGTAGGTTGTGGCTGGGGTCATCGGAAACTCGGAACAGGTCGGCAATCGGGGTTGTCCCGCCCCTCCCCCCTCATCCTGGGGTGCCCGCGTCGGCGAGCCTCGAAGGCGACCTCCAGAACACATGGCGGTCGCTGGAGGACTCCTTCGAGGCGCCCGCTTCGCGGGCGCATCTCAGGATGAGGGCGGGGGCGGGACAAGCGTCGGTTGCGCAAAGTCTACCACAGCTCACCGCAGCTTGAGCGTCGCCAGGCCGGCGAGCGCCAGGATGACGGCGATGATCCAGAACCGGATCACGACCTGCGGCTCCTTCCAGCCCTTCTGCTCGAAGTGGTGATGGATCGGCGCCATGCGGAAGACGCGCTTGCCCGTGAGCTTGAACGACGCGACCTGGATGATCACCGACATGATCTCGAGGACGAACAGGCCGCCGACGATCGCCAGGACGATCTCGTGCTTGGTGGCCACCGCGACGACGCCGAGGAGGCCGCCCAGCGCGAGCGAGCCGGTGTCGCCCATGAAGATCTGCGCCGGCGGCGCGTTGAACCACAGGAAGCCGAGCCCCGCCCCGATCACCGCGCCGGCCACCACCGCGAGCTCGCCGGTGTCGCGCACGTAGTTCACCTGGAGGTAGCTCGCGGTGAACGAGTTGCCGACGAGGTAGGCGATGACGCCGAAGGTGCCGCAGGCGATCATCACGGGGACGATGGCGAGCCCGTCGAGGCCGTCGGTCATGTTCACCGCGTTGCCCGCGCCGACGATGACGAAGCCGCCGAACAGCACGTAGAACCAGCCGAGATTCAGCAGCGCGTCCTTGAACACCGGGAAGGCGAGCTGGTTCTGCAGCGTGGACGGCGAGAAGTACGAGATCGCGTAGCAGGCCGTGATCGCGATCAGGGCCTCGAGCCCGAGGCGGAGCTTGCCCGAGAAGCCCTTGTGCGACTGCTTCGTCACCTTGAGGTAGTCGTCGTAGAAGCCGATCGCGCCGAAGCCCAGCGTCACCGTGAGGGTGATCCAGACGTAGTGGTTGCGCGGGTTGGCCCAGAGCAGGATCGCGACGATGGCGCCGGCCAGGATCATCAGGCCGCCCATGGTCGGGGTGCCGCGCTTGGTCAGCAGGTGGGTCTGCGGCCCGTCCTCGCGGATCGGCTGGCCCTTGCCCTGGCGCAGGCGCAGCAGCGAGATGATCAGCGGCCCGAACCAGAACACGAACAGGCCCGCCGTGAACAGCGCGCCTCCCGTCCGGAAGGTGATGTAGCGGAAGACGTTGAGGGCCGAGAGCGTGCCGCTCAGGTCCGACAGGAGATACAGCATCCGGGGGCTCGGCGGCTTGGCTCACACGAAGAAAGGGCGCCGGCGGGACGCGAACGGTCCCGGGGCCTCGGCGGACGATCAGGTGCCGGTCACGGCCCGGCGGACAGGGCCGACGCGTCGTGGCGCGCCGGGGGGTTCGCGTAGCGGGCTTTGAGCGCCTCGACAATCCGACCCATGCGAATACTGTTCGAGCCCTTGACCATCACGGCGTCGCCCGGCCGCAGGATCGCGGCCAGCGGCTCGACGAGGTCGGCCGAGGCGGCCGCCGCGATGCCCCGGCGCGCGACCGGCAGCGCCTCGAACAGGTGGCCCATCAGGGCGCCGGCGGTGAAGACGAGGTCGACGCCGTGGTCGGCGACGGCGCCGGCGAGGTCGCGGTGGTGCGCGTCCGCGGCCGCCCCGAGCTCCAGCATGTCGCCGAGCACGGCGATGCGGCGCCCGCGCGGACCGGTCTCGATCGCCGCCAGCGTCGAGAGCGCGGCGCGCACGGAGGCCGGGTTGGCGTTGTAGCTCTCGTCGACGAGGAAGGCCTCGCCGTCGCGAAGCTGGAGCGCGGTGCGCTCGCCGCGCCCGACCGGCGGCCGCAGGGCCGCGAGCGACAGGGCGGCGCGCGCGAGGTCGGCGCCGAGGCTGTGGATCACCGCCATCACGCCGAGCGAGTTCATCGCGGTGTGCCGGCCGGGGGTGCCGAGCTGGTAGGTCACCGGCTGGCCCATCACCACGGCGTCGACCACCGAGAGGTCGGGGCGCAGCACGATCCGGCGCGCACGCACGTCGGCCTCCTCGTGCTCGCCGAAGGTGACGATGCGCCCGGCCGACGAGGCGAGGGCATGGGCGTGGATGCGGGCGAAGCTCGGGTTGTCGCGGTTGAGCACCGCGACGCCGCCGGGCGCGAGGCCCGAGAAGATCTCGCCCTTGGCGTCGGCGATCGCCGACAGCGAGGCGAAGTGCTCGATGTGGACCGGCTCGACGGTGGTGACGAGGGCCACCTCCGGGCGGACCTGCGCGACGAGCGGCACGATCTCCCGCGGGTGGTTCATGCCGATCTCGAACACGCCGAAGCGGCTCTCGGCCGGCATCCGCGCCAGCGTCAGCGGCACGCCCCAGTGGTTGTTGTAGGAGGCGACGGAGGCGTGGGTCTGCCCTTGCGCCGACAGCACGTGGCGCAGGGCCTCCTTGGTGCCGGTCTTGCCGACCGAGCCGGTCACGGCCACGACCTGGGCCGCGGTGCGGGCGCGGGCCGCGCGGCCGAGGCGCGTCATCGCGTCGAGGACCGGATCGGGGCCCTCCCCCGGCACGGCCAGGACGGGTCCGTCGAACGACGCGGCGCGGTCGGCGGCGACCACCGCTGCGCCCGCGCCCTTGTCGAGCGCCGCGCGGACGAAGTCGTGCCCGTCGCGAGCCTCGCCCCGGATCGCGAAGAACAAGTCGCCCGGCTGCAGCGTGCGGGTGTCGATCGAAGCGCCGGTGACGGCGCCGCGCTCGCCCTGGAGCGTTCCCCCGGTGGCGGCCTCAAGTTCGGCCGCCCTCCAGAGCGGTTTGGCGTTCGGGCTCATGCGGCCTCCGGTCGAGCGCGACGGTGCAACGCATCTTCCCTCCCCCCTTCGCGGTGGAGGGTGGGCCTCGCGTCAGCGAGGGTCGGTAGAGGGGAGCGACCTCTCCGGACAACGCGCTCCCCTCTCCCGACCCGCTTCGCGGGCCACCCTCTCCCGCAGAGGGGAGAGGGTTCGCGGTGCGGCTGCGCAAGCAGGAAAAATCAAGGGAAACGCCATGACTGAGGCCTTCATCTACGACCACGTCCGCACCCCCCGCGGCCGCGGCAAGCCGGACGGTTCGCTGCACGAGGTCACGGCGCTCCGCCTGGCCGAGACGGCGTTGCGCGCGCTCAAGGACCGCAACGGCCTCGACACCCGGAAGGTCGACGACGTGGTGCTCGGCTGCGTCGACCCGGTCGGCGAGGCCGGCGGCGACATCGCCCGGGCCGCGGCGCTGGTCGCCGACTACGGCAACCACGTGCCGGGCGTGCAGATCAACCGCTTCTGCGCCTCGGGCCTCGACGCGATCAACTTCGCCGCCGCCCAGGTCATGGCCGGCCAGCACGACATGACGGTGGGCGGGGGCGTCGAGTCGATGAGCCGCGTCGGCCTCGGCGCCTCGGGCGGCGCCTGGCCGGTCGACCCGGCGATCGCGATCAAGTCCTACTTCATGCCCCAGGGCGTCTCCGCCGACCTGATCGCCACCAAGTACGGGTTCAGCCGCGACGATTGCGACGCCTACGCCGTGCAGTCCCAGACCCGCTCGGGCAGATCCTGGGCCGACGGCCTGTTCAAGGATTCGGTCGTGCCGGTGCGCGACGTGAACGGCATCACCCTGCTCGATCGCGACGAGCACATGCGGCCCGCGACCGACATGCAGTCGCTCGGGCAGCTGAAGGCCTCGTTCGTGCAGATGGGCCAGATGGGCGGCTTCGACGCGGTGGCAGTCGACGCGCATCCGGACGTCGAGACGGTCGACCACGTCCACCATGCCGGCAACTCGTCGGGCATCGTCGACGGCGCCGCCGCGGTGCTGATCGGCTCGCGAGAGGCGGGCGTCGCCGCGGGCCTGAAGCCGCGTGCACGAATCCGCGCCTTCGCCAACATCGGCTCCGATCCGGCGCTGATGCTGACCGGCCCGGTCGACGTGACGAGGAAGGTGCTGGCGCGGGCCGGGATGCAGCTCTCCGACATCGACCTGTTCGAGGTCAACGAGGCCTTCGCCGCCGTGGTCCTGCGCTTCCAGCAGGCGTTCGACCTCGATCCGGCCAAGGTCAACGTCAACGGCGGCGCCATCGCCATGGGCCATCCGCTCGGCGCCACCGGCGCGATGATCCTGGGCACCGTCCTCGACGAGCTGGAGCGCACCGGCAAGGAGCGCGCCCTGGTGACCCTGTGCATCGGCGCCGGCATGGGCACGGCGACGATCATCGAGCGGGTCTGACGCGGTCTCGAACCGGCCGGCGCGTTCCCTATTCGGCGCGAACGCTGCTAGAGCCGGCCCCGACCCGTGCCGGGAAACGGCGGGGACGACACGAACTTTTGGGAGAAACGATGACCCGCCTTCTCGCCACCCTGTGCCTGACGACCGCGCTCGCCCTGCCCATCGCCGCCCGCGCGGACGAGGCGGCCGACAAGGTCGCCGAGGCCAAGACGCTCGTCAGCAAGACGCTGATCAAGAACCTGAAGACCGGCTTCGACGCCGCGCTCGAGAAGACCGTCGCCGCGATGCCGGACGACAAGTCGGACTCCGTCCGCAAGGAGCTGATGGCCGAGTTCGACAAGCAGAGCGGCATCATGGTCGAGGGCCTGTCGAAGGAATACGCGACCAAGTTCACGCTGGCCGAGCTCAAACACCTCAACGAGATCTACGAGGACAAGACCTACCTCAAGTTCCAGGCCATCAACGCCGACCCATCCTCGTCGGTGACGGCGATCTCGCAGGCCTCGGTGACGAAGCTGCTCAACATGCTGGCGATCGCGGCGGCCGGCGACAACACGCCGAAGGCCGGGGCTCCGATGCCTGCGCCGACTCCGGCACCCGCCCCGGCGCCCGCGCCGGCCCCGGCGCGCTGACGTCGGCGGCGGAGCGATCCGGGCATGGCCCCCCAGCCCAGCTCAGGCGGCCTGCGCGGATCGCTCCGACCCGGGAAAGCCCGCCACCTCCGGCAGGCCTTCGAACCGGGGCTTGGCGAAGTGATAGCCCTGGAACAGCGTGATCCCGAGGTGGCGCAGGGCGTCGAACTCGGCTTGCGTCTCGACGCCCTCGGCCAGCACCGAGACGTCGAGGCCGCGCGCGATGGCGACGAGGCCCGCCACGATCGCGCCGCGCCCGGCATCGGCGTCGATGCCGCGCAGCAGGTCCATGTCGATCTTGATCAGGTCGGTGCGGAAGTTCGCCAGCAGGCTCAGCCCGGCATAGCCGGCGCCGAAATCGTCCAGCGCGGTGAGGAAGCCCTGGCGCCGGTACTCGGCGATGATGCGCTTCACGTGGGCGATGTCGCGGAAGCGCTCGTTCTCGGTGAACTCGAACATGATCCGGCGGTGCTCGAAGCCGACCCGGCGCGCGGCCTCGAGCGAGGCGCGGATGCAGGCCGCCGGCTCGTACACGGCGTTGGGCATGAAGTTGATCGACAGGCGCGTCCGGTCGTCCTTCGGGAACAGGCGCCCGGCGAGCTCGATCGCCTTGACCCGGGCCGCCTGGTCGAAGCGGTAGCGCGTCTCGTCGGTCACGCGGTCGAGGATCGAGGCCGCCGACTGTCCTTCCGGCCCGCGGACCAGGGCCTCGTAGCCCCAGACGCGGCCGTCGACCGTGTCCAGGATCGGCTGGAACGCCATGGTGAAGGCGAAGCCGAGTTCCTCGCCGTTGCGGCAGGCCCGGCACTTCCCGGCGGTCGCCTTCCCGTCGGCCGGCGCGGCGTCGGCTGGTCTGGCATCGGCACGCTCGGCATCGACGATCATGGGCTAGTTTCCGTTGCTCGACCCCCTCAAGCCTTCTGAAGAGCAAGTATCTCCACACTGTTAACGCGCCGGACTACATGCGTTCGGTCATCCGAGGATCAGCGATGAATCTCCAGAACTTTCGCTTCGAGACCGATGCCGACGGCGTCGCCCTGGCCGTCTGGGATTGCCCCGGCCGCTCGATGAACGTCATCACGCAGGCCGTGATCGACGAGATCGAGGCGATCGTCGACGCGGTCGTCGCCGATCCGGCCGTGAAGGGCTGCGTCATCACCTCGGGCAAGGACAACTTCTCGGGCGGCGCCGACCTTACGATGCTGCAGGGCCTCGGGCTCGAATACGAGAAGCTCAAGCGCGAGCAGGGCGAGGAGCCCGCCATGCGCCACTTCTTCGAGGCGTCGCGCCGGCTCTCGCTGGTGTTCCGCAAGCTCGAGACCTGCGGCAAGCCCTTCGCGGCGGCGGTGAGCGGGCTCTGCCTCGGCGGCGCGTTCGAGCTGGCGCTGTCCTGCCATCACCGCGTGGTCTCGGCCGACCCGAAGACCCGGGTCGGCCTGCCCGAGATCAAGGTCGGGCTGTTTCCCGGCGGCGGCGGCACCCAGCGCGTGGCGCGGCTGATGCAGACCGGCGACGCCCTGCAGATGCTGTTCAAGGGCGAGCAGATCCGCCCGGCGATGGCCAGGAGCATGGGCCTCGTCCACGAGGTCGCGGGCAAGGACGAGATCGTGGCCAAGGCCAAGGCCTGGATCCTCGCCGGCGGCTCGGCGGTGGCGCCCTGGGATGTGCCGAAGTTCAAGGCCCCGTCGGGCAAGGTCTATTCGCCGGCCGGCATGATGATCTGGCCCCCGGCCAACGCGATCTACCGGCGCGAGACGCACGACAACTACCCGGCGGCGAAGGCGATCCTGGCCTCGGTCTACGAGGGCCTGCAGCTGCCGATGGACCTCGGCCTCAAGGTCGAGAGCCGCTACTTCGCGATGATCCTGCGCACCAAGGAGGCGGCGGCGATGATCCGCACGCTGTTCATCTCGATGGGCGAGCTGAACAAGGGCGCGCGCCGCCCGAAGGACGTGCCCGCCACCAGCCTGCGCAAGGTCGGCGTGGTCGGCGCCGGCTTCATGGGCGCCGGCGTCGCCTACGTTACCGCCAATGCCGGCCTCGAGGTGGTGCTCGTCGACCAGTCGACCGAGGCGGCCGAGAAGGGCAAGGCCTACGCCCACGCGCTGATCACCGGGCAGATCAACAAGGGTCGCGCCAAGACCGCCGACCGCGACGCGCTGCTCGCCCGCATCCAGGCGTCGGCCGACTACGCGGATCTCGCCGATTGCGACCTCGTCATCGAGGCGGTGTTCGAGGACCCGAAGGTGAAGGCCGAGGTGATCGCCAAGGTCGAGGCGGTGATCGGCCCCGACACGATCTTCGCCTCCAACACCTCGACGCTGCCGATCTCCGGCCTCGCCAAGGCGTCCTCGCGCCCGGAAGCCTTCGTCGGCATCCACTTCTTCTCGCCGGTCGAGAAGATGATGCTCGTCGAGATCATCAAGGGCGAGGCCACCGGCGACCGGGCGCTCGCCACCGCGCTGGACTACGTCCGCACGGTGAAGAAGACGCCGATCGTCGTGAACGACGCCCGTGGCTTCTTCGCCAACCGCTGCGTCGGCGCCTACATCCTGGAAGGGCACAAGATGCTCAACGAGGGCGTGCCGCCCGCGATGATCGAGAACGCCGGCAAGATGGCCGGCATGCCGGTCGGCCCGCTCTCGCTCAACGACGAGGTCGCCCTCGACCTCGGCCTGAAGATCGCCAAGGCGACGGAGGCGCAGCTCGGCCCGGACGCGGTCGACCCGGCGCAGAAGGCGCTGCTCGTCGAGCTCGTCGAGAACCAGGGGCGGCTCGGGCGCAAGAACCGGAAGGGCTTCTACGACTACCCGGAGGGCGCGCCGAAGCGCCTATGGCCCGGGCTGAAGGACCTGCAGCCGACCCACCTCGACCCGGACACCCTCGACATCGCCGAGCTGAAGCACCGGCTCCTCGTGGTTCAGGCGCTGGAGGCCGCGCGCACGGTGGGCGAGGGCGTCATCACCGATCCGCGCGAGGCCGACGTCGGCTCGATCCTCGGCTTCGGCTTCGCCCCGTTCACCGGCGGCGCGTTGTCCTACATCGACTTCATGGGCGCGAAGGACTTCGTCGCCCTGGCCGAGGGGCTTGAGGCCAAGCACGGCCCGCGCTTCGCGGTGCCCGACAACCTGCGCGCCATGGCCGAGAGCGGCGGCACGTTCTACGGCGAGGCGGCGAAGCAGGCGGCGTGATCGCCCTTTCCCTCCCCCACTTCAGGGGGAGGGAGCTCACGGCATCGTGGGCGTTTGGATTCAAGACGGCGTCCCGTCTCACCCCACCGCGGCCAGCCGGCGCCGCAGCACCTCGACGTCGGCGTGGTTGTTCGACAGCAGGTCGGTGATGTCGCCGACGACGAGCGCCTTCACGTGGCGGCAGCGCACTCCGTGGCGGCCGGCCATGCAGGTGCAGCGCAGCATCAAGCCGCTCCTGCGGTCCTCCAGCGAGACCTCGTAGCGGTTGCCGGTGCTGCCGCGCATGGCGAAGCGCAGCGCGTCCGGCTCGGCCGGCTTGAGCGCCCGCAGGATGCGGCCGCTGATCGCGCCGGCGCCCGCCCGCGGGATCGCGGCGGTCCCGTCGATCCGCGTCGCCGGCAGCGACAGCACCCGCGACAGGTCGGGCACGTCCGCGGCCTCCGTCTGCCGGACGGCCGCGAGCGCGATCTCGGCGCAGGCATAGGCGTCCTCGCCGGCGTCGTGGTGCTCGAACCGGATGCCGAGGCGGCGGGCGACCTTGCCGAGGCCGCAGCCCTCCGGGTCCGGGAACACGCGGCGGGCGACCTGCACCGTGCAGAGGTAGCGCAAGGGGGGCGCCGGCAGCCCGCAGGCCTGGAGCGAGGCCCGCAGCACGCCGATGTCGAAGCTCGCGTTGTGGGCGAGGATCAGCCCGCCGGCGAGGTCGGGCAGGAACTCGGCGACCGCCTCGCCGAAATTCGGCTTGTCGCGCACGTCGGCCGGGACGATCCCGTGGACGCGGATGTTGCCGGGCGAGAACCGCAGCTCCGGCGGCCGGATCAGCCGGGACGCGCGCCGGACCACGCGGCCCCCCTCGATCCAGGCGAGCCCGATCGCGCAGGCGCTGTCGCGCCGCTCGTTGGCGGTCTCGAAATCGAGGGCGACGACGGTCATGTGCCTGAACGGGACGGCCGCGGGGGTGTCATGACCCAGGTCTATGACCCGCGGACTCGCGCTTCAAGCGCCTGCGACCATCGCGAGCCATTCGTCTTCCGAGACGACGCGCACCCCGTGCTTCTCGGCATCCTTCAGCTTCGAGCCGGCGCCGGGGCCGGCGACGACGAGGTCGGTCTTCGCCGAGACCGAGCCCGAGACCTTCGCCCCGAGACGTTCCGCGGTGGCCTTGGCCTCGTTGCGGGTCATCTTCTCCAGCGTTCCGGTGAAGACCACGGTCTTGCCCGAGAACGCCGCCGTGCGCGCGGCCGCCTCCATCGGCGCCACCGTCACCTCGGCGAGCAGCGCCGAGACCGCGGCGTCGTTGTGCGGCTCGGAGAAGAACGCGATCAGCGAGTCGGTCGCCACCGGGCCGATCTCGCCGTCGTCGGCGAAGACCCGGTAGGCGTCCCCGGGTCGCTGCTCGGCCGCGCGCGCGATCGCCGCCCGAGCGGCGTCCAGGCTGCCGTAATGGGCGATCAGGCTGGCGCGCTGGCTGGTGCTGAACCGGATCCTGCCGGCGTCCGCCGGCGGGGCTTCGCCCTCCTCGGCATCGCCCGCTTCCGCCGGAGGTTCTGCGTCAGCCGAATGTGCCGCTTCGCCCGGCAGGCCGGCCTCGAGCAGCCGGTCGCGGGTGGTCGGCCCGATCCGCGGCACCGCGGAGAGCTCGATCCAGTCCGGCCCGGCCTGCGCGTCGGCCGCCGCCCGCAGCGCCGCCTTCAGCTCCGAAAAGTCCGAAAACCGCTTGGCCAGGGCCTTGGCGGTCGATTCGCCGATGTCGGGGATGCCGAGGGCGAACAGGAAGCGGTTCATCGGCAAGCTGCGGCGCTCGGCGACCGCCGCGAGCAGGTTGTGGATCGCCTTGTCCTCCTCCTCGCCCTTCTTCTTGGTCGGCTTCTTCGGCGCCGGCGCCCCCTCCGCCCGGCGCTCCGCCGACAGGGCCTCGCGCCGCGCGACGATCGCCGCCTTCAGCGGATCGAATTCGAGGGTGAACAGGTCGGCCGGTTGTGTCACGAGCCCGGCCTCGAACAGCACCTCGATGTAGGTCTGCCCGAAGCCTTCGAGGTCGAAGCCGTTGCGCGAGACGAAGTGCTTCAGCCGCTCGACCCCTTGGGCCGGGCAGATCAGCCCGCCGGTGCAGCGCCGCACCGCGTCGGGCTTGCCGGTGCGCGGGTTGATCTCGCGGACCGCCTTGCTGCCGCAGGCCGGGCAGGTCTCGGGAAAGTCGAAGGGCTTCGCGTCGGCCGGGCGCTTCTCCAGCACCACGTCCATCACCTTCGGGATCACGTCGCCGGCCCGCAGCACCACCACGGTGTCGCCGACGCGGATGTCGCGGCCGTCGCGGATCGGCTCGCCGTCGCCGCCGACGCCCTTGACGTAGCCCTCGTTGTGCAGCGTCGCGTTCGAGACCACGACGCCGCCGACCGTCACCGGGCGCAGGCGCGCGAGCGGGTTGAGCGAGCCGGTGCGGCCGACGTTGATGTCGATGCCCTCGACCACCGTGAACGCCTCCTGCGCCGCGAACTTGTGCGCCAGGGCCCAGCGCGGGCTCCGCGACACGAAGCCGAGCCGCTTCTGCAGGGCGAGGTCGTCGACCTTGTAGACGACGCCGTCGATGTCGTAGCCCAGCGTCGGCCGGTCGGCCTCGATCCGGCGGTAATGCGCGATCATGCCGGCCGCATCCGTGCAGGTGACGGTCAGCGGGTTCACCGGCAGGCCCCACGCGCGGAACCGGTCCATCACCCCCGATTGCGTTCCCTCGAACGGCGGCACCACCTCGCCCCAGGCGTAGGCGAAGAACTTCAGCGGCCGCGCGGCGGTGATCGACGGATCGAGCTGGCGCAGCGAGCCGGCGGCGGCGTTGCGCGGGTTGGCGAAAAGCGGCTTGCCCGCCGCCTCCTGGCGGGCGTTGATCGCGGCGAAATCCGCGTGCGAGAGGTAGACCTCGCCGCGCACCTCGCAGACCGCCGGCCAGCCGCTGCCGGCGAGCGCCTGGGGGATGTCCTCGACCGTGCGGGCGTTGGCCGTGACGTTCTCGCCGGTCTCCCCGTCGCCGCGGGTGGCGGCGGTGACGAGGCGCCCGTCCTCGTAGCGCAGCGACAGCGAAAGACCGTCGATCTTCGGCTCGGCCGTGAAGGCGAGCGGTTCCTCCGGGCGGTTGAGGAAGCGGCGCACGCGGGCGACGAACTCCTCGACCTCGGCGTCGGCGAAGGCGTTGCCGAGGGAGAGCATCGGCACCGCATGGCGCACCTTGGCGAACTTCTCGGAGGGCTTCGCGCCCACCGACGCGCTGGCGATGCCGGTGCCGGCAAGGTCGGGGACCTGCGCTTCCAGCGTCTCCAGTTCCCGGCGCAGGGCGTCGTAGGCGGCGTCCGAGATCTCGGGCGCGTCCTCCTGGTGGTAGAGCCGGTCGGCCTCGGCGATCTCGGCGGAGAGCGCGGCGTGGCGCGCCCGCGCCGCCTCGGCGGTGAGCGTGTCGGCCTCCGGCGCGACGGATTCGACGCCGGCCGATTTCGGGGCGGCAGACTTCGAGGCGGCAGGCTGGGGCTTCGGCATCGGGCTCGAGACTTCCGCAGGGGGCGATCGGGCTTCTAACCGATTTCCCCCCGGCCGGGATCACTTGGAGACCGAGCCGAAGCGTCGCGATTCACAGCGATCGTGCATCGCCGGGCCGTTGCCGCGGCAGGATCAGGTCCGGGCGCCGGACCAGCGCCGCCGCGCCGACGAGGACCAGCCCGGCAAGGAGGGCGACCCCCGACAGCGGCAGCACCGGCGCCAGCACACCCGAGGCCGCCCCGCCCGCGACGGAGCCGAGGTTCATCACCGCCATGAACACCTCGAACTGCGTCGCCGCGCCGGCCCGGCCTCGGCTCGCCTGCATCAGCGCCGGCACCAGGGCGACGATCAGCAGGCCGGGCAGGACGTTGGTGAAGCCTAGGATCAGCGGGCCGGCCGATCCGGCGAAGCCGCCCGCGATCAGGCACGCGGTGGCGAAGAACGCGGCGGCACTCGCCGCGAACAGGGTGCGCAGGGCCGGCAACGGCCCGGCGCGGTCGCACCACAGGCCGATGCCGAGCGCTCCCAGGGTTCCGCCGGCGAAGGCGATGCCGGCCTGGAGCCGCGACAGCCCGGCGGCATCCCAGCCCTGCGCCTGGACGAGATCGACCGAGAACGGCAGCTCGAACAGCGCGAGCGCCCCGTCGACCGAGAAGCACAGGGCGACGAGCCGGAGGGCGTTCGGCCGGCGCAGGCCCAGGGCCAGCCGGCGCAGGAACCGCGCGAACGGGACCTTCCGCCCGCCCCCCGCGCTCGGCCGCCGCGCCGGCGAGAGCAGGGCGTCGCCCGGCGCCTCGCGCACCAGCAGGATCGGCAGACCGGCGAGGATGGCGGTCGCGAGCAGGCAGGCGGTGCTGAACCCGAACCCGTAGGCGGCGAGCAGCCAGCCGAACAGGCCGGCGCCGAGGCTGGTGCCGGCGACGAAGCCGGCCCGCGTGCAGGCGCTCATCCGCCCGAGCTCGCCCGGCGGGACATGGTCCATCACCATCCGGTCGCAGGCGGTGTCGAGCAGGGCGGCGAAGGTGCTGTGCACGAGGAAGACGCCCCCCAGAGCGCCGAGCGCGCGGGCGTCCGGCACCAGCAGCAGCCCGGCGAGCGCCGCGTGGCAGCCGAGGATCGCGAGCACGCTCCAGGCCCGGCGCCGCCCCATCGCGAACCCGCTCGCCCGGTCGACCAGCGGCCCCCACAGGATCGGCTGCACTGTCCAGGGCAGGCCGGCGATGGCGAAGTGGACGCCCACCTCGGCGCTCGACACGCCCTGCGCCGCGAGATGGTTGGCGAGCGCGGTCAGCGAGAACCCGGCGACCAGCCCCTGGTAGAGATAGGTGGCGAAGAACACGCCGTAGCGGGCGCCGCGATCTTGCAGGGTCGGCAGCCGCATGCCGAAGCTTGCGATCGCGACGGCGCTTCCGGCTTGCGGGGCCGCCCGCGCCGGTGGATCCTCCGCGCCGCTCATTCCCGAAGGCTCCTCATTGCGCGCAGATCCGCCCCGCTCGTCCGGCCCCGACCATACGATAACGCGCGGCAAGGCACGCGCGCTTCTCCCTCCCCCCTCTGCGGGGGAGGGAGGGCCTCGCGTCAGCGAGGGTCGGAAGAGGGGAGCGACCTTACCGGATACGGCGCTCCCCTCTCCCGACCCGCTTCGCGGGCCACCCTCCCCCGCAGAGGGGGGAGGGAAGTACGCGTTGCCGGCTTCGGCGTATGTCTTGTGAACGGTGCCTGGGTCGTCACCGAACCCGGACCCAGCATGGCGATCCGGGTGTGGAGCATCGATCTCGCCCTGTCGGCGCGCCAGCTCGCGCGCTGCGACGCGCGGCTCTCGCCCGACGAGGCCGCCCGGGCGGATCGCTTCCTGCGTGCGGAGGACCGCGACCGTTTTCGCGCGAGCCACGCGGCGCTGCGCCTGATCCTCGCCCCGGCCCTCGGCTTGGGGGGCGACGCGCTCGCCTTTACGGCGGGGCCGGCCGGCAAGCCGGAGCTGGCCGGCGCGCTGGCCGGGAGCCTGCGCTTCAACCTGTCGCATTCGGGCACCCGCGCCCTCGTCGGGGTCTCGCCCACGGCCGCGATCGGCGTCGATGTCGAGGCGGTCCGCCCGATCCCGGACGTCCTGCGCATCGCCCGCGCGCACTTCGCGCCCTGGGAAGCCGAGGCGCTGGCGGCCCTGCCGCCGGAGGCGCTCGGTCTCGCCTTCACCGGTTTGTGGACGCGCAAGGAGGCGGTGGTGAAGGCGCTGGGTGCCGGCCTGTCGCTGCCGCTGGACCGCTTCGTCCTGACCCTGCCGCCGGCGCCGCCCCGCCTCGTCGCGATCGCCGGCGACGACCCGGAGGCCTGGAGCCTCCACCACCTCGAACCCGGACCCGGCACGGTCGGCGCCGCGGCGATCCGGGCGCCGGGCGCGGCCATCGCCCGCTGCGCCCTGCCGCCGGATTGGCCGGACCGCCCCCCGTGCTGATCGCCCGCGAAACGCACTGCTCCGCGAGATGCCGCTTGCGGCCCGCCCGGGTGCCGGCTATACCCCCGCTCGCTGGCGAAGCCGCCGGCCTTCGGAGTGTAGCGCAGTCTGGTAGCGCACCACGTTCGGGACGTGGGGGTCGCAGGTTCAAATCCTGCCACTCCGACCAGTTTTCCCCTCTGCAGAATGCCTTCCCGAGGCGCAGAGGAAAATCTCGACCACAAGTTCGACCACAAAATCGTAGCCATTCCGCGGATCTGCCGATAAGCCACACAGTCAATCGTGGGGCCCTTCGTGCCGTTGAAGCTGCATGCGCAATGCCAGGATCGCATGGTTGAGGTCCTGCGGGATGCCCTCGGACACCTGCGGGTGACCCACGGCATGTTCCTCGACTGGCATAGCCTGGCCACCTTGGCCTCGCTGGACGACGCGCTCCCCCGGCAGGACAAGCAGCCCGTGTCCCTGACGGCGATGATCGACGACCGCCCGGCCTCCGACTTCGCGGCCGACCGCATCGGGCGGATCCTGATGGAGGGCGGCGCGGACTGGAAGGACGATGCGTCCCCAGAGCCGCTGACCAACCTGCCGCGGTTCGCCGACGCCGCCAGGTTTGCGCGGGAGGTCGTCGGCGAGCTCAACAGCCTCCCTTGGCGCTACACCTTCAGTCTCCGGCTCCCCCACAAGATCGGTTCCGTCCTGCGGGCGATGATCGACGCCACCGGGCGCCGGGACATCGGTGGCGGCCTCGCCCTCGCGGACGAGCGTGCGCTCGACGGCTACCTCCCTCTGCCCGAGGGCTTGAACCGGCTCGCGCTCCTCGGGGGCGGTCACGGTTGGGGGAGCGACACCGTCTACCTGCAGGTCCCGCTGGAGGGGTACGCCGACAAGTACGGCATGTCCGGTACGGCGCGCTTGGCCGTGGAGACGATGCAGACCTTCATCGGCCTGGGGATCGCGCTGCGGATCTTCCGCTACGATCCGAGCTACACGCCGCTTGGGTTCGCGCAGCCCGCGATCGTCCACCACGTCCATCGCCACGACGCCGGGGAGGGCGCCGTCCACGACACCGCCTTCGGCCTGGAGGCCAGCATGCTGATGGGCATGGAGGGCTTCGCGTTCGTGGAGTACGGCCCCGCCTTCCCAATGGAGATGCTCGTCGCGGACGTCATCGAGAGGATGCGTATCTGCTTCACCCACCCGAAGGAGGCTACCCGGATCAACCGGGCGGCGCAGTGGCTGGCCACGAGCTCCATGAGCCGTAACGGCACCATGGCCTTCGTCCAGGCGATGGTCGCCGTCGAGATCCTGCTCGGGGACAAGAAGACCACCGACATGGTCGGCATCGGCGAGCTCCTTAGCAATCGCCTCGCCTACCTCATCGGGACGAGCCAAGCCGACCGCGAGCAAGTCCTGTCCGATTTCCGGGGGCTCTACGCGGTCCGGTCCGAGATCGTCCACTCGGGCAAGACCCGCCTGTCACACTCCGAATGGGCCAAGTACAGCCGGCTCGTCTGGATGTGCGGCACGGCAATCAAGGAAGAGATCGAACTGTTGAGGAAGAACTCCCGCTAGGCCGCTTTTTTGCGGCTCCGGCCGAGGCCAGCGCGCGCCTCCTCCATGTGCTTCGGGCTGTGGTGGCCGTACCGGCGCTCGATCATTTCGACCGTCATGCCGACGTAGCCGGCGAGCTCCCAGATCGGGATCCCCTCCTGCATGCCCCACGTGACCGCGGTGTGCCTGAGACTGTGCCGGACGACGTCGTCCCCGAACCCGAGGTCGTAGCAGAGGTTGGCGAAGGCGCGCCGGGTCGTCTTCACCGGCTCGCCCCGCCACTCGATGACGTAGCGCTGGCCGAGCTTGTGGTGCCAGCGCCAGAGCATCGCGGCCAGCTTGTCGGGCAGCGGCACCGTCGGCGCCTTCTTGTTCTTGGCCTCCTTCGCCCCGAGCGCCTTACGGTAGAACGTCGCCGTCGGGCGGCCGCCGACCATGCGCAGTTCGACCCAGGGCCGACCGACTTCGGGCAGGAAGCTGGCGTTACAGATCGGGCCGGAGCGTGATCCGGTCTGGAGCGCCACCAGAACGAACCTCGCCAGGTGCTGCGCACACCGGCGGCCGATAACCTCCTCGCCCTTGCGCCCGCCCTTATGGACCGTCTGCACCTCCCGCTTCCGCCAGGCGGCGATGAGGATGCGCGCGGCCTCGGCCTTGGTCAGCCAGCGGTCCCGGGCCTCGCCCTTCTGCGGTAGCGTCACCTTGACGATCTCGCGCGTCAGGCCGTCTCCGATCGCGACGTTGACGGCGGCGCGCAGGTCTTCCAGCTCCCGCCGTGCCCCGCCCACGGTGACGACCCGCTGCTTGGCTGGCTTGGAGTGGCCGCGCCGGACTAGCCCGGCATCGGGGGCCCGCGGGTTGCCGTCGCGGTCGAGCCCGGCCCGGGCATGGGCCTTCCAGGGCGTACCGACACGGGAGGCGACGTAGGCGGCGCAGGAGACGCTGTCGATCTGGTCGAGGGACTTCTGGCCCCACCAGAGCAGGAGCGTCTCGACGCGCTGCGCGAGCTCATCGCCGCGGGACACGGTTCCGACCTTGGCGGCGAGATACCTGTCCAGCACCTCGGCCACGAGCACGTCGCAGGCGAGGCGGTTCTTGCGCGGACCGGCGGCCTCCGTCGCGGCGACGTGGAGGGAGACCTTGTAGTCGTCTAGCGCAGCGAGCGCTTGACGCTCCGCGTCCTTGCCAGCGCCGCAGCCAGTGCCGCGCTGCTGGCCCTTGTGGACGATGAACCAGAGCCCGGCGCGCTCGGCGCCGTCGGGGCCGACGCGGCCGGGGCGCCATGCGAGGTATGGCTCGCCGCGGCCGGTCTTGCCGATCGTCCGTGGCTTGGCGTCCCGTCGGGGCGCACGGACGCGCTTGGGCTTCGGGGCGTCGGCGTCGTCCGGCATCTGTCTCTCCACTCGGCGATCATGCGCCGGCTGACGTACATCTTGCGACCGTGCCGCTCGACGGTGAGGTCGCCACGATCGATCGCTCCGCGCAGCGCGGCTGCCGTCCAGAGCGGAATGCGGCCGAAGGTCTGATCCGGCTGGCAGATCTCGGGGATCCAGGTCGCCGTCTCCAGATCGAGCGGCGCCTCAGGGTGTGCCTCCTCGGCGATCTGCGGGCGCCCGTCGAAGGCCGGACCGAGGTTGAATTCGTATTCGGGCATGACCGATTCTCCCCCACGGGACTCCCGGCCGCAATGGCAAAGAACCTCCTCGGTTAACGGCAGGCGGCTCTAACCGCCTGGGCTCCACGGCAAAGGCCAGGGAAGCCTCAAGCATCCCGGCAGGATCCACTTGCCGGGACCGCCCCGATCCGCAATGCTGACGGCATGAGCACCGCCCATCCTCTTGCGAAACGCTTGTTGGCCTAAGCCAACCACCATCGTCCGGCTTTCCGGACGGCCGCGTTCTCGTATCGAGGGGGGCTTCCCCGTGCAGACCTACTTCACATCCGACACCCACTTCGGCCATGGCGGCATGATGAGCCCGCGCATGGGCCGCCCCCGACCCTTCCGGTCCGTCGAGGAGATGGACGAGCATATCGTGGCGACCTGGAACAACAGGGTTCGCAAGAACGACACGGTCTGGCACATCGGCGACTTCGCCTACGGGTGCGGCAGGGCGCATGCCCGTGCCATCTTCGAGCGGCTGAACGGGCGTAAGCTCCTGATCCGGGGCAACCACGACCAGCGCTCCGAGGACCTGCCGTGGGCCGAGCCGGTGCGGGACGTGGCTCGGATCACCGTTCAGGACAGCGGCATGCGCCGTCCCGTCGACCTCTGGCTGAGCCATTACGCGCACCTGTCGTGGCCGGACGCATTCCGCGGCCGCATCCACCTGTTCGGCCACAGTCACGGGGCGATCCTGGCAACGTCGATATCCTGCGACGTGGGCGTGGACGTCTGGGCCTTCCGCCCCGTGACGATCCCCGAGATCCAGGAGCTCCTCGCCGACGTGGCGGCCCGCGAGGGCGGTCCCGTCGCGGCGACCGCCCTGGCGGAGGCGGCCTGATGCGCGGCGATCACTCCTTCAGCGATCCCATGCCCGGCGCGGTCTGCTGCCTGTCCTGCGGCCGCGTCAGCATGGGGCTGACGCTCGCCGAGACGCAGGCTGAGAATCGGCGTGGAAGAAGGACCCGGTTGACGGGTTGATCGGCGTCCAATCGGGACCCACCCCCGGCTTCTCCTCCATGCTCCCAGCCAGTCAGGGCGGGAGCCAGCCGGGATGTTGATTGTGGAGACCATCGCCAAGG
>NZ_JAKSYF010000082.1:0-50477 GCF_022829745.1 Methylobacterium sp. E-016 | reverse complement strand
TCGTGCAGGCGCCGCACTGGCCGTGGTCGCAGCCCTTCTTCGAGCCGGTCAGGTGCAGATGCTCGCGCGCCGCATCGAGCAGGCTGGTGCGGGTGTCGAGCTCGAGCTCGCGCCGCTGGCCGTTGATCGTGAACCACACCCGCGCCAGGACAGGGCGGTCGCCGGACGCAGCGTCGGCGCGGGCGCCCGCGGGCAGGGTGGAAAGGGCCGCGGCGGCGGTCGCGCTGGCGACCACGTCTCGTCGGCTCATGTCGAATTCTCCAGGCGGTGCCATCATGGTCTCCGAACCTGTTGCGGGGGGCGACGACGCGCCCGAAGGCCGTCTGTCGGAAGCGGAATGCCCAGGGCAACTCCGGCAGGCTGGATAAGCTCCAAAGTGCCACCGGCTTCGGTCCGGTGCTCGGCACGGACATTTCGCCCCGGCATCCCGCGTCGGGATCGCCTCGCCTGCCGCATCCGGGGTAATGGCGGCTTCCGAGGACGCGGCACCGACCCCGGTCGCCCGCTTCGGTCCGTCGCGCGTTCGCGCCTTGCCGGTTGGTCGCACCCTTCCGGGTGCCGACGCCTCGGAATCTCAAAAACCCTGCCTCCGCCGCCCTGATGGTCGCGGGATCGGTGGTGACGAGAAATCCGCGACATCGCTCAGCGAGGCGAAGAGCCGTGATGCCGCCCGCTCGGGATGATGATGCACGCGCGCGCCACCTCTCGGGTGACCATGCGAAGGCCGTGCGTTCGTCCGCGATGATGCATCGGGGATAGCGCGGCTGGCCGGGCACCATCTCGATGTCGTCCTCGGTACCGTAGGCGATGCGGGTCGACGACCTCCTGCCCGGTCGACGCCCGAGCCGACGTCGTGTGGTGGGTTCGCTTCAGGCGTGGCCTCGGTGCGCGAGCTGACGGTCAGCGCGACGATCGGCGATTTCGTCGTCGATCCGACTGCCGCTGCAGAAGATCCGATCGCCCAAGGCTCGATGATTCGGTCTCGCTCATCGTGCGGCCTCCGTCACGAGGAGACAGGCTGCGCACGACAGGGTGGTTCAGGTCGAAATCGAGACGCCGTCCATGCCGCGTTCGGGGATGTCGCGATGCGCGTCACGGTCATCGGCGGCGCGCCTCGGCTCACCGACCCGCGATCGCGATCCGCCGGCGACCGTATCGGCTGCGCCGGCGGGCGGGCCGCCGAACGCAGATCGTGACGCCACGGGAGCGCGGACTCAGCGAGCGGGCACGGCCTCGGCGACCACCTCGACAACGCGGCGCGGCGCGACCGGCTTCGTGGCGGCCACGGGCTGAGGCGTCGTGGTCATATCGCTGACGGAACGCGTCTGCTGAGACGTCCGGGCCTGCTCGCGGTAGAGCGGCGGGGTGAGGTTCAAGGACTCGTCGGCCATCGCCGCGCCGGCGGAGACGGATGCCGAGGCGAACGCGATGAGGGCGAGGGCGTGGGTGAAGCGCATGACGGATCTCCGGTTGGGTCGCTTGCAGAGCCGACCGACCGAGAGATTGAACCACAGAATTTGTGCGTTGCGACATGTGCATTTTGCAACGCAACATAATGCGAGCAAAGGCCAGTTCTTCTTTTATAATTCCGCCCCCGGACGCACTCATCTGTCCATCGCAACACTTCGCCATGCACTCGGCGCATACGGCATTAAATCGGTATCACGACGTCAAATTATCTTTTCGGCGCCCGAAAAAACAATTTTACCAATAATGTCGCGATACGTTCAGTCGCTCCCGAGCCCGCTCTTTCTCTTCAGGGCATCACAGGCGGCCCCGGTCGATGACTGACCTTGCGCGCGGCGCCATCGGTCGCGCATTCAATCGACGATCGCTGAATCCACCCTCTTCGTGAATTCGGCGTCGAGGGTTGCGGCGGATTTGACGATGGCAAGGACACCTTGGCGCGTCGCCTTGTCGGAGATGCCGGCAAACGTCCTGATCAGGTCCATCACCTCGGAATCCTGCAACAGCTGCTGAATCGACTCGCGGCCATCGCCGATCTCTGCCGGAGCGTCGAAGAAGGTCGAGACCGGGACGCCCAGGAAATCCGCGATCGCCTGAAGCCGGGCAGCACCGACACGGTTGCGTCCCTTCTCGTATTTCTGGACCTGCTGGAACGTGACCCCGAGAGCCTGCCCGAGCGCGGTCTGGCTCAGACCTTGAGCGGTCCGATACGCCGCGATGCGGCTTCCGATCGATCGGTCGCCGCTGGTCGCGAGCTTCGGCGCATGGATGGAGGTCATTCGGGCATTCGCTTTCAGGTTGGAGACGCCTCGACCAGCGTCGCTGCTGTTCCGAGCACATCCCAATACGCATTGCGCGCGATTGAGTTTCGCAGCTGCGATCAATCCTGGGTTGCAGAAATGTCATAGCTTGGCTTTGTGACGAACGGCCGAGCGGATCGCGTGCCGGCCCCGTGGAGGCCGTGCGCCATGCACGGTGCCGCGAGGTTCTGCCGCACCGACGAAGCGAGCGGTGCGGCGTTGCCCGCGGCGAACGTGAAGGAGCTGGCATGGCCGACAAGGCAGACGTGACGACCTACATTTTGAAGCAGGCGCTGGCGGCCAAGGTCGGCGACCACGTCGAGATCGCGGTGGAGGCGGAGGACGGGACGCGGTTCAAGATCCGCTCGACGTCCGAGCAGCTCGACGCGCTGGTGGGCGACCTCGACGGCATCCTCGATGCCGACGACGCCGACGCCGCGTAAGGCTTCCCAAGAACGGTCCGCCTCCGCATCCGCGGGGGCGGACCTGTGCCCCGTTCGACCGAGGCGTCCGGCGGCTCGACCGCCCCCGGGCCGGCCGCCACGGATCACGGTCTCAGGCCGGCCGCGCGAAGTTCCCGCTCAACGGCCTCGTAGACCAGAGCCATGCCGTCGTCTGTCGGCGCGGCCTGCTTCCCGGCCACCGTCGTCGGCTCGACGCGGTCCGCGACGGTCCGCGGCGGGTGCCGTGTCCGAAGCTCGGCGTGCTCGACAAGGTGCTGCGGCCGTGCTCCGGAGAGCAGCGACTTGAGCTTTTCCCACGCGCGCGTCATGCGGTCGCCGCCTGCCGCATCGGTCCGGCCGCACGGGACGCGCGCATCCTTTCACGCCCGGCTCGCGACGACGATGTGCCTGCGATCTCCCGAAGGAACGCGGACACCGCGCCATCGGACAGCCACGCGTCGACGGGGCGGGACGTCGGTTTCTCCGGCGCCTGCCGGGCAGAGGCCGCGTAGCTCCTCGCGATGAAGGTCGAGCGCGTCATGGTACGGGCCGGGTCGGTTCGCGGCGTCGCCGCCTTGAGGAACGGCGCGCTTCCCGGCACCCCATCGAGCGCGGCGATCTCGGGGTAGACCGGCCAGCATCCGAACCCGCCGCGGTCGTCGGCGAGATCGCAATCACCGTAGGCGATGTCGAGCACGCGGGTACCCACACCCGTGGTTGGCATACGTAATGTCGGCTCAACGTCACATAGAGATGGCCGGAATAGCAACCCTCTATCGCGGGTGAGATCTGCATGAGGCGACGACGCTCGGCACTGACGACAAGCTCAAGCCGACGTCTGCAGCGACAAGCCTGTCTCCGCGGCGGTGGTCGTCGGATCAGGCAAGGTCCGATCGACGGTCTTCAGCAAGTCCGGCTGCCTGCTCTGGCGCATATCGAGCCAAGCACCGGCGCGATGCTGGACTTCCCTCCGAAGGCAGCGTCACGCTGCGATGGCCGGGGACGTCATCGTCGCGGATTGGCCCTCGGCCACCTTCCGGCTCGCGGCATCGATCGTCTTGCGAAGGATGACGATCGTGTCCTCGACCGCGGTCTGGGTCGACAGTTTCGCCCCTTCCGGGCCGGTCAACGTTCGCAGGGCGCGCACGAGCGAATGCTCGAAATGGTCCAGTGCCTCTTCGGCGCGGCTTCCCGACAGCTCTCCGAGCCGCACCAGGGCGACCTGCAGGGCGACGCCGAGAAAGCCCTCGATCGCCCGCTTCTCGAAGGTGGCGCTACGGTCAACGGTCATGGTTCGATCTCCCGAAGCATCGTCCGTGATCACTGGTTCACGGACGATGCTTCATCTTGTTGTGAGATGGCATTGTCTTCACGCGAGCCGGCATCCGTCTCGCTCGAAAATGCTCTAGGCAGCGCGCGCCGACGACCGGCGACCATGCGCCTGGTCCATGATCTCGGCGACGCGCTCGCCGACCGCCAGAGCGATGGCGTCCGAGCGTTCGCCTTCGGCGCGGGTGCGGCAGACCCCCGTGAGGACGTCGGTGACGCGCTGCTCCATCACGGCCAGCAAGGCGGCGGCCGCCTGCGGCTGCGCCCCCTGCACCACCGCCGCGAGGTCGTAATAGGCGTCCTCGATGAGACGGAGCGTGAGGCGCTCGACTGCCTGTTCCTCGGATTGCGCAAGACCAATCACGTCGGCACCCGTTCTCGTCGATCTACTGACGCAACTTTCGATTGTAATGGTTAACAAGTGGTGAACGTGCCGTCGGTTCTGTCGAGAGCGGCAGGACACCATAAGCGGACGGCGTCGCGTCGGCGGAAGGCCGCAAGGTCGCCTTAAAAGCTCAGGAGCCGGCGGATCCGGTGGGGCGAACGGGTCCAGCGATCGTCGGGGTCGCCGCGGCTGGCGACAGAGGCCACGGCGACCATCAGGGCGCAGGGCATGATCAGTGCGGCGATCAACGGCAGATACATGGACCGACCACAATCGTGAGTTGTCCTAGGTGTCCCGTGTGGTGGTGAACGCTTTGTTAAAGCCGCGGCGTCCCGCCGTCTTTTGCTTGCCGAACCCTGCATCGTGGCCGACGATGCTTCGCCTTTCACATCGTCTGCGTGCCGTCTTCAGTCTCAGCTTGCCGCCCCCCGTGACGGCATTGCCGGCATCGTCGTGCGCCATCCTCTCGGGCCAGGTCTCGGACGCGCCTCTCCGACGCGCGACGGCGACCGCTCCGGCGTGCCGGCGTCCGACCGATCAGACGATGTGCAGTCAGACGATGTGAAGGTAGGCGGGATCGAACTCGGCGACCGTCTCGAGGCCGTCCCAGTCGTGGATGATCAGCTCGCGACGGTGAAGCGTCACGAAGCCGAGCTTCCTGAGTTCCTGCAACGAGCGGTTCGCGTGCACGGAAGACAGGCCCAAAGCGTCGGCGAGTTCGGCCTGGGTCAGCGGCAGCACGTACCGGAAGTCGTCCGCCACGCCGACCGTCCTGAGCCGGATGTACATCTCGCAGAACAGGTGCGCCATCCGGCCGACCGCCTGGCGCCGCCCGAGGCTGATAACCCGCTCGCGGCAGCGCGTCGCATCGATCAGCGTATCGCGCCACAGGGCCATCGCGAGGGAGGTGTTCCGCTCGATCAGCGCGCGCATGTCGCTGTGCGCGACGAAGGCGACCGTGGTCTGGGCGATCGCCACGAGCCCCTGGTCCATCACGTGCAGGTGCAGGCTCTCGATGTCCGGGATGTCGCCGGGCACGTAGAAGGCGAAGATCTGGCGCTGTCCGTTGGCGAGGCTGCGGCAGCGATACGCCCATCCGTCCATCACCAGGCAGCACTGCTTGGGCACGTCGCCTTCGTGAACGATGCTGGTGCGTCCGCCGAAGGTTCGAACCGTGAACGACAGGTTCTCGATGTCGGCGCGATCCCGAGCCGAAATCTGCGCCGTGCTCTTCAGCTTGCGGATCAGCCATGACGCTGGGGCGACCGATGGGAGGCCCGGGTCGGGGGCGTCGCTCACCGATCGACCAACCAGAGGCCGGTCAGGCTCAACGTCGTCGTGAACACCGGACGCCGGCCCACATCCCTGGCGATCACGGTGAAGGTGTGCCGGTCACCGTTCCCGATCTCGAACCGTGCGATCTCGGGAAGGATCTGCATGGCGGCACTTCGAACCGCGTCGAGGTCGGCACATTCGGTTCCGGTCTCGTCGATCCGAAGGTCGCCGTCCGCGATGTCGAAAAAGTAGCGTGCAACGTCGTCTCCGATGGACGGGAGGCAGGCGACCCGATCGGCAAGCCATGGCTGGCGATCGGGGCGCCTACGAGCCGCATAGCGAAGGCGACGCGCTTTCACTCCATCATAAGTTAAATCGCGCAATGCTGAGTTGATGCAGGCTCGACGCGATGGGCTCGGTCGGCATCATCGCCGCCTCGACGGGCGGTCTCGCTCCGCTTCGGCAAGTCGTCGGCGCACGCCCGGTCCCGAGTACTGAATCCGGCTCGACCGCGGACCCGTTGTTCATCGCGGCAGCCGAAAGCCACGGCGAGCACGCCGTCGGCATCGTGCTCCGCGGCTACGCCGGCGCCGGCGCTGAAGGCCTCCCGATCATCGAGGAGCATGGCGGCGCGGCCCTCGCTCAGAGACCCGAGGACGACGCGCAGCCCTCGATCCCCTGGGCGGCGATCCTCGCCGACCCTCCCGATGCCTGCCCGTCGGTCGAGGCGATCACCGACCGGGCGTCCGCGCTTTGGCGCGGGCAGGTGGACGGCTAAACGGCCGACAGCCGCTTCGTGTTCTCGGCGACGTGCTCGCGGTATCGTGCCACGACGACTTCGGGCGAGCCGCCCATCATCAGGGTGCCGGCGGCCTCGATGCTCGCCTGAATCTTCTCGGCCACCATCGAGTGCATCTCGGCCATACCCTCGCGGCCGCCCCAGGCTAGCCGCACGAGGCGCAGCTCGATCACCTTCTGGGATTCGAAGGCGAGCATCATCGACGAGAAGAAGGGATTGTACACGGGACACTCCACACCGCTGACAGGTGCGGCGGGGGATCAACCGGCCCAAGCGCCGAAAAGGTCCGCGGCCCTAACGCCATGGTTGCCGGCTCGTCGAGAGATGGCGAGCACGGATGACGAGCGCGGAAACCCTTCGGCCGGCTCCGCCGTATCCCTGGTTTCCGGCCTTCCCTCGGCCGCCCTCACGCGAAAAGCGGCTCATGTCTCGCATCTCCGTCACCGTTCTCGCAGGCTGCGTGCTCGCAGCGCTGCTCGTTCCGGCCGAGGCCGCGCGGAAGAAGGTCCGGGTCCCCGATCGGTTCGACGGCTCGTGGACCATCACGGCCGTGACCGAGGAAGGGCCGTGCCCGGCGAGCACGCGCTATCAGGTTCAGATCAAGGACAGCGACGCTTCGATCCCAGGCGACGAGATCGACGTCGACGGCGGCGTCTCGCAGGGCGGAACCGTGCAGGCCACGATCGTCAAGGGCGCGAACCGGGTGCCGATCGCGGGAACCCTCGACGCCGCGGGCAGCGGCAGCGGAACTTGGCGCACCACCGGCGGCATCGTCGGTTGCAGCGGACGGTGGAGCGCCAGGCGCGCCGGCTAGGTCGCTCGACGCTTCGGCCGTCAGAGCCGGATCGCGGTTGGCGATCGTGCCGCGGATCTCGCAATCCGGAACCTTTCAGCCGCGCTCCCAGGTCGCGTGCTCGTCGGAGCCCTCCGGGTAGGGGGCGGCGCCGATCGGCTCGCCACGATCACGGGCGTGGCGACCTTCCTGGCTCACGAAGACGGAGACCGTCGCGGAAACGACATCATGCACCTCCGGGCGACGCCGACGATGCGGAAAGATCGTCCAGCACCGGCTCGTCTTCATCCCTGGGCTCCTCACCGGCGTCGACGTGCCAGCCCGAGGGGCGGGAAATCGACGAGGAAACCGAGTTCACGCCGATCCCGAACTTCGGTCGCCGACGGGATCGACGGCTCGGCGGATCCGCAGGAGCAGGGACGGAAGTGGATCGGACCTCACCGATCCTCGCGGCGCCACCGACGATGCGGCCGAGCCCGAAGACGCGCCGTCAGCCGAAGAACGATCCCACGGACGGCAGGGCCGCGCTGGCTTCGACCCTGCGGGCGACGACGCGAACGTGCGGAATGCGGGTGAGAGCGTCCCCGTACTGAGCGCGGATGTGCTCCGGGACGAGCGGCAATGCCTTCAGATCGGCGGAGGTGAGCCGGGCAGCGGCGCGGTGTTCGAGGTTCGACATGGCGGATCTCCGGTTCGGCGACACCGACGGTGTAGCTGTCAGCGCTTGCGTTGCACCATAGATGGGGCTCGCAGTGCTGCGGTGCAGCGAGAACGGCTGCCGCGCGGCGATCTGACCGTCCCGAACGAAGCCGATCTCAGAAGCTTTCCGTCGATCGCACGGCAGGCGCCGGAACGCATACCCGTCCACCATGACCCGCTCATGAAGCATCGGCTTCGCGAACCCGCAGACCCTCTCCACGCCGCGGGGCGGAGATTGGGTCGATTTCGGAGTTGATTAAGGAACGGGAAGTCGACGCATGAAAATGGCCCTGCAGGCCAGATGCTGCAGGGCCATCGGATCGAGGGTCTGGAATCGGTTTCGGGCTTCAGCAGTCGTTGCTGCCCGGCTTCACCACTTGGCCCTCGGCCGGCTTCTGCTCGCCGTCGGCGGGCTTGGTGCCGGCACCGACGTTGTTCAGGGCACCGACCGTTCCGGGGGTCTCGGCCTTGGCGCCGGGGGTCGTCTTCGCCGTCGAGGTCCCGTCGGCCATCGAGCTCTTGTCGGCCGAGGACGACGTGCCCTGGTTGTTGGTGGTCGTGCCCACCGCACAGGGGGCTGCGACGGACGCGCCGGCCGTGAGCATCAGGATGGCGGCAGCGCCAGAAAGGGTCGTGAACTTGGTCATGTTTCCTCCGGAGATATGCCGAGAGAAGCCGGCCTACGAACGATAGTTCCGGAACGGCCGCAGGAATCGGGAAAGACCTCTTGTCTCGTCCTGTTCCTCCGCTTCGCGAACGATCTCCGTCGCCGCATCGTCGCCGCGACCCCTGATCGCTCGATCGAGACCGTGCGTGCTGTCCAGGCCGTGCAGCGCCTGAAGCAGCATCGGCGGCAGGGCGATGCGATGCTCCTGCAGCAGGAGCGCCGCATCGTTCAGTGCCTTGACCTGCGCCTCCGGAACCGGGCGATTCATGATCTGCGCGTCGAGCACCGCATCGGACAAGATTCCGATCAGGCGCAGGACTTCGGACATCTGCGCGGTGTCTCCCTGTTCGCCCGCCATGATCCACATTCCACTCGAGGTCGACGCACGCCGGGTTCGGAGCCAAGCTCCGGAAGAGAATGCCGCGAAGCCGAGGACGCTGCGTCCTCAGTTCTGTCCCGTACATTCCGCGTTGAACGGCCCGAGGACGATATCGCCCTGGTTCGGGTTGTTGACGGTGAAGGGCGCGGTGTCCTTCGTGCCGACGAAACCGGGGCCGAGATCCGGCTGGAAGAAGCCGTCGCCGAACTTCATGTAGCAACGGTCGAGGACCGCCTCGTATTCGAGGTGGATCTTCGCGGCTTCCCGCCCGCCCGCGACCGGCTGCCCGAGGCGGCCGAGCGGTGCGCAGTAGGCCGTCAGATCGACGTGCCCCGGCTGCGACAGCCGCACGGTGGCGAAACGCCCCGGCTTCACGACGAAGGCGGGCCCACCATCCTGGCTGGCGACCAGAACGGCGGCGGAGCGATTGTAGACCCGCCTCAGGCAGTCCGCCGAGGCGGTGCTCGTCCACCCCACCACGATGACGGTCGAAGCCATCAGGGTTCGGGCGCAGGCGGATCGGATGAACATCATGACACGTCTCTCGGTGGTTCCGGGAGGCAAACGCCGAAGACGCTGCCGTTCAGCGTCATCAACGCGAAACCCGCGGTTGCGATCAAATTTTGCTTTCCGCAGCCGTACGCGACGCGCCGCACGCCGAAGCCGCCCTTGCCGCACGGGCAATTCGGCCGGCAAGGACGGCGCATCACCCCCCGCGCTTGACATAGATCTATCTTGGATATTAGTTAGATGCATAAAAGATATATGGTGCTGCCGTGAGCGAGACCGAATTCCTGGAGGCGTACGATCCCGCCGCGTTCGCGCGGCCGGCGCTCACCGTGGATCTCGTCCTGCTGGGGCTGAGCGAGGGCCGCCCGGCCGTGCTCCTGATCGAGCGCTCGCAGCACCCGCATGCCGGCCGGTGGGCGCTGCCCGGCAGCTTCGTCGCGATCGACGAGCCGCTCGACGCGGCGGCCGGGCGGATCCTGCGCGAGAAGGCCGGCTTCGGCGCGGACGAGGCCGCCCGGACGCATCTCGAGCAGCTCTACACCTTCGGCGCCGTCGACCGGGACCCGCGCATGCGCATCGTCTCGGTCGCCTACCTCGCCCTCCTGCCCAAGGCGCTGTTCACGCAGGTGCTGATGGGCGACGCCGGGTTGTCGGCAGCCCGGATGGCGGTGCCCGGGGAGAGCGAGGCGGGCCGCCCCGTCGCGGTCTTCGCCGCACGGGATCGGGCGGCGCGCACGGCTCTGCCGCTCGCCTTCGACCACGCCGACATCCTGGCTCTGGCGATCCTGCGGCTGCGGGGGAAGCTCGATTATTCCGACGTCGGCTTCGCGCTGCTGCCGGAGACCTTCACCCTGCGGCAGCTGCAGGACGTGCACGAGGCGATCCTCGGCACGACCCTGAACAAGCCGGCCTTCCGCCGCCGGATGCTCGATCGGGGCTGGCTCGTGCCGACGGGTGCCCGGGAGACCGGCACCTCGTTCCGTCCCGCCGAACTCTATCGCTACCGGAAGCCGCTCTGATCTGCGGCTCCGCCCCCACGAGGAGGGTCCCATGGCTACGATCCGCAACATCGGTCCGGTCGCGCAGCTGAAGAGCGAGGCGAGCAGCCACGTCATCCGCTACCGCAACGGCCGCATCCGGCAGAGCGGGCGCGGCCTCGTCTTCTGGTTCCGGCCGGAGACCGCGAGCATCAGCGAGGTGCCGATGGACGACCGCGAGATGACGCTGTTCGTGCGCGGCCGCAGCCGGGACTTCCAGACCATCGTGGTGCAGGGGACGATCGGCTGGCGCGTGGTCGACCCGGAACTGCTGGCGAGCCGGGTCGACTTCTCACTCGGGCTGCGCACCGGCAGGCCTCAGGGCGAGCCGATCGAGCGCATCGAGGCGCGTCTCGGCGGCATCGCCGGCCAAGCGGTCCTGCAGGCGATCGGCGGGAACCCAGTCGGCGCCCTCCTCGATGCCGGCCCCGAGCCCCTGCGCGTCGCCCTCCAATCGGTCCTGGAGGCGGCGCCGGCCCTGGCGGAGATCGGCATCGCGGTGGTCTCGGTGCGGCTCACCAACCTGGCGCCGTCGAGCGAGCTGGAGCGCGCGCTTCAGACGCCGACCTTCGAATCCCTTCAGCAGAAGGCGGACGCGGCGACCTTCGCGCGGCGCGCCCTCGCGGTGGAGAAGGAGCGGGCCATCGCGGAGAACGAGCTCGAGACGCGGACGGAACTGGCCCGGCGCGAGGCGCTGCTCATCGCGCGGGAGGCTGAGAACGCCCGCGACCGTGCCGCCGGCCTCGCCGAGGCGCAGGGGCTGGAAGCGGCGGCGGAAGCCGAGCGCATCCGCCTCGTGGAAGGCGCCCGGGCGGAGGCAGAGCAGCGCCGCGCCGCGATCTATCGCGATCTCCCGCCGGCCGTGCTGCTCGGGCTGGCCGCGCGCGAACTCGCGGGCAAGCTCGAGACGATCGAGCACGTCAACGTGACGCCCGACCTGCTGGCCGCCGCCTTGGGCGAGTTCCGAAAGCTGGTGCCGCCGCTCGCGGCCGCCTCGCGCTAGGCGTCGTGCCATGCCGGTGATCACCCCGCGGGCGGTGTTCGTTATCCGCGACACCGATTACGAGGCCCTGCTCGCCCGCCACGCCACCCGCGGGCAGGCCCGCTTCTTCCTGGAGAGCCGCGGCCAGAGCCTGGCCGAGGTCGAGGCGCGCCACCTCAGGTTCCACACCGTGCTAGGGCAGGCGCGGGCGGCGGTGCCAGGGGACTGGCGGCAGGCTCTGACCCGGCGCGTCGACCTCGATCGCTTCCTGTTCGCCCCCGAGGACGTCGTCGTGACGGTGGGCCAGGACGGGCTCGTCGCCAACGTGGCGAAGTACCTGCGCGATCAGCCGGTGATCGGCGTCAACCCGGACCCGGATCTCTACGACGGCGCCTTGGCGCGGATCGCGGTCGGGCGCCTGCCCGCGCTGCTCCCGGCGAGCGTCGCCGGGGCGGCCCCAGTGGAGCGCCGCACCATGGTTCAGGGCGTGCTCGACACCGGCGAGCGGCTGCTGGCGCTCAACGAGATCTTCGTCGGCCATCGCAGCCATCAATCGGCGCGCTACCGGATCGAGGCGGCGGGCATGGCCGAGGACCAATCGTCGAGCGGTCTCATCGTCGTCTCGGGGACCGGCCTGACCGGCTGGGCCCGCTCGATTGGGGAGGCGACGCACCTCACGGTCGGTATCGGGACCGAGGAGGCGGCGGTCGGCTACTGGGTGCGCGAGCCGTTCCCGAGCGTCGCCACCGGCACCGCCGTGCGGGCGGGCAAGCTGACAGGCACGGCGCTGGCGGTGACCTCGCGGATGAACGAGGGCGGCGTGGTCTTCGCCGACGGGATCGAGCAGGATTTCATCGCCTTCGACTGGGGCCGGCGGGTCGAGCTCGGCCCGGCCGACCGCGCCCTGACCCTCGTGGTCGCGTAGCGTCGCCGCGGCTCAAGCCGAGGGCTCCGCCGCGGCGTCGGCCCAGCTCTGCAGCGGAAACGTCCGGTCGTAGGCCAGATTGAACAGGAAGGCGTAGGCCACGTAGAAGCCCGCGATCGCAAGATCCATCACAAGGGCCTCGACGAGGCCGATGCCGAGATACCAGGCGATCGGCGGCAGCAGGATCACGAGCAGCCCGGCCTCGAACAGCACGGCGTGCGCCACCCGCAGGGGGAGGCTCTTGCGCGTATGCCCGACCAGCCGCTGCATCGCGCGGTCGAAGCCGAGGTTGTAGGCGTAGTTCCACGCCATCGCGACCAGCGCGCTTCCGACGCCGATCACGCCCATGTCGGCGGCGTGCAGCCCGAACAGCAGGGTCCCGAGCGGGATGATGAGCGCGAGCCCGATCACCTCGAACAGGATGGCATGGCGGATGCGGTCGCGGGTGGTTCGCATGGTCTGGCCCGAAAAAACCTCGTTGGTCGACCGCGTTCTATCTGCGATATCCGGCCCGGCAAGTTGGTACGTATCTCGGAAGCCGATGGATGGCGGTCTCGCTCGATCAGCTTCAGGCCTTCGTGGCGGCGGCCGAGGCCGGGTCCTTCTCCGGCGCCGCCCGCGTGCTGCGGAAGGCGCAGTCGGCGGTCAGCACGCAGGTGGCGAACCTCGAAACGGATCTCGGCCTCGCCTTGTTCAGCCGGGCGGGCCGGAACCCGGTGCTCACGCCGGCGGGGGAACGGCTGTTGCTGGAGGCGCGGGTGGTGCTCGACCGGCGGGAGCACCTGATCGGAGTCGCGAGCAGCCTCGAGCAGGGGGTGGAGAACCGGCTCGTGGTCGCCATCGACGAGCTCTATCCCGAGCACGCGCTCGGCGCGCTCTTCGCCGACTTCGCCCGGCACTTCCCATCGGTGGAACTGGAGCTGCTCTTCCCGCTGATGGAGGACGTCAGCCGCATGGTGCAGTCCGGCGCCGCCGACCTCGGAGTGATGTGGCGCCAGGAGGTCTTGCCGACGGAGCTCGGCTTCCAGACCATCGGCTGGGTGCCGCTCAAGCTCGTCTGCGGGCGCGATCACCCGCTGGCGAAGGCGCGGGTCGCTTGGGAGGAGCTGAAGCGCCACCGCCAGATCCTCGTCGCCGCGCGCGGCGACGGGCCGGAGAAGCGCCGCCTTCGCGTGGCCGCCGAGGTCTGGTGGGTCGAGAGCCACTGGGTGATCCTGGAGATGGTCAAGCACGGGATCGGCTGGGCCTTCGTCACCGACCACGTCATCGCCGCCTCGCAGACCGCGCCGGACCTCGTCACGCCGGACCTGCAGTTCGACAAGGGCGACTGGCCGATCGCCCTCGAGCTGGTCTGGCACAAGCAGCGGCCTTGCGGCCCCGCCGCGGCCTGGCTGCGCGAGCGCTTCGCCGCGGAGCGCGTCGGCAGCCTCGCAGGCGACGACCGGCCGCGCTGAGGCCGGCCGCGTTGAGGTAAGGGCGCGCGGCGCGGTCAGGACCCGGCCCACGCCGCCCGCACCGGCCCGGTTGCGGTATCGGGCTTGGCATCGCCGATGAAGATCACCACCGGGCCGTGCTCGGCCCGCCGCGGATCGTAGAAGTCGAGGAGGTCGGGGTAACGGTGCTGGATGAAGTCCGGGCGCAGGCCCGCGCGGCGCAGCAGGTGGTCGATCACGACCTGATCGCCGTGCACCCCGTTGGGGACCCGGCCGCACGAACCGGCCCGCATCCAGCGTTCGGGCTCGGCCGCGAACGCGGCGTGGAGAAAATCCAGCTCGCCCCCGTCCCAGCGCAGCAGGGCGCTGGAGAGCCGCCCCTCGTGGAAGTAATCCTCCATCGCGGCGAGCCCTGGCTCGGCCAGCGCATCGCATGGCCCGGTGAGGACCGTGTCGAGGTCGCACAGCAGCGTCGGTCCCCGCGTCAGGCCGGGGCGGAACGCCTCCATCTTCGCCCACCAGGCCGGCCAATCGTGCCGTAGCGGAACCCGCTCGACGCCGGCGACGGCGAGCGGAAGGTCCGTGAGGCAGAGGATCCGCTCGAACGCCGGGGCGTGGCGGCGCACGCCGCGGGCGAGGCGCTCGACCCAGGTCGCGTCGTAGCGGCCGCCGCCCTTCAGGACGGTGACGAGGGTGGTCATGCGCGGAACTCGATCACGTTGCGGGGACGGTCCCGGTAGGGCCGGTCATCCGGACGGGTGAAGGCGGAGCTGGCCGGACGCCTCGGCTTCGGCGAACCAAGCACGCTCGGCCGCCCAGGGATGACCGGGCCAGCCGGCGAAGCCGAAGCCGTAGGCGTCGACCGGCCCGGACCACGAGGGCCGGCCGAGCAGGAGCGCCAGGGTCACGAGGAAGCCGGTGCTCGGGTTCGGCCGTCCCATGGTGCCGGCGCCGAGGCGCAGGCCACCCTCGCGGTGCAGGTCTTCCGGCAGGACGTGAACCGGCTTGCCGAGCGGAGCCAGCAGCGCCAGCGCCTCACGGGTCCAGCACACCTGCTCGGGTCGGTTGTGCTCCGCCGGAAGCATCGGGAACGGCAGGATGAAGGCCTCGGCCGCGCGAACCACCGGGCGGTCGAGGAAGCCCGGATCGGCCAGCCATTCCCGCATCTGGCCGCCGCGATTGACCAGGGCGAGGTGGGTGACACGCGAGCCGGTGCGTCCGCGAAAGCCCGCCGCGTTGTTGAAGCGCACCACCGAGGGCGCCGCGTCGATCGCGGCGGCGGCCTCGATCCCCGGCGCGTTGCCGACGATGGCGAGCCGGGAACCCGAGATCCGGAGCGCACCGGTCCGGGGCGCATCGGGGGCGCGTGAGGGATCGACCGGTGCGTTCACATGCGGCTGGGGTTCGAGGAGCAGCGGAGGTATGGCGTCGGCCCCACGCGGCAAGGTGCGGCGGCGGAGCGGGAGGGTTGGACCGATGATGCGCCGATGCTTCGTCTGCGCCGCAGACATGCTGCAGCCGACCGAACGGCATCTCACGTATCCGGGCGGTCGTCGCCGTGATTTCCCGCTCACCTGCGCCTCCTGCGGGCTCCTGCTGACGGCGGATGCCGATCCCGACCGCTGCCGTGCCGATCTCGCGGAACGCCTCGCCGCACCGGCCTTCGTTCCGGACCCGGACGGCGCCTACGGGCTCGACCTCTACACCCTACGCAGCGCCGCGACCGGAGCCGGTCTCGGAATTCGCGCGTGCGACGGGGATGGCCGTGCGGATCTGCGCCGGCCGCACAGCATCCGCGCCGCGCAGGCGGACCTCTACGCCCTCGACGTGGGGGAAACGATGCCGGTCTCCCTCGGCCTGCTCTGTCGCCATGCGGATCTCGAGCGCGTCCTGGCCGGCGTCGAGCCCCACGCAGCCTGGACCGACGACGTGGTCGTCCTGCTCGATGCGTCGGCCGGTCCGCCGCGCGCCATGGCCGCCGCCGGCTTCGCGCACGGTGCAGTGCGCGTGGCCGCGCGGCCGTTGGACGGCGATTTCGGCGCACAGCGCAACGCCCTCCAGGACCTCGCCCGCCATCCCTGGATGCTGCAGCTCGACGCCGACGAAACCCTCGCCGCCGCCGCGGGCCGCCGCCTCCCGGCGCTTGCGGGCCTGGCCGAGGCCGGCGATGTTCTCTCGGTCGGGCTGCCGCGCCGGAACCGCGTCGACGGCGTCCTCTCCGACGTCTACCCGGACGTCCAGTACCGGCTGAACCGCAGGAGCGTGCGCTATGGCGGCCGCGTGCACGAGCGGCCGGTGCTCGACGGCGGCTGGCCACGCAGCGTCATCGCGCTGCACGGGGCGATCGAGCATCATCTCGGCCGCGCGCACGTCCTGGCGCGCTCGCGGCGCTACGAGAGCCTCGCCCCCGGACGCGGGCGCCCGGAGGAAGAGGCGGCGCTGCTGCGGCCGTTTCGCGACTGAGCGCCCGGTTCGGGGCTCGGCTTAGCGCGCCGCCCGAGCGCGGCTCGCCGCGATGGCGCGCGCGTACAGATCGAGGGTCTCGCGGCCGAGGGCCGCCCGGTTGAAGCGTCCGGCCGCCGCGAGCGCACGAGTTCGGTAGGCCAGGCGAAGGCCCGGGTCGGCGAGCAGCGGGCGGAGGGCGTCGGCGAGCGCCGGGCCGGTCGCGTCCCGTGCCAAGGGCCCCGCGCCGGGGTCGCCGACGAAGGCGCGGGCGCTGGCATCCAGCGCGCAGGCCACCACCGGGCGTCCATAGGCCAGGGCCTCCTGGTAGACGAGGCCGAAGCTCTCGTAGCGGGAAGGTGCGAGCACCGCATGGGCGGCGGCGTAGGCTTCGGCGAGCTCGTCGGCGGGAACCCGCCCGCGCGCGCGGATGCGGGCCCGCGCCCCACCGGGCAGATCGCCCGGGAGGTCCGACGGCGGCATGCCGACGAGATCGAGCACGAAGGGCGGAACCGATCCGAACGCGGCCTCGTCGGCGAGGATCGCGATCGCTCCGAGCAGGGCGTCGAAGCCCTTTCGCGCCTCCGCCCGTCCCACGAAGAGCAGGCGCACCGGCTCGGAATGGTCCGGATAGGCCGCGCCCCGCGCGGCCGCCGTGATCTCCGGCGGCAGGCTGAGGCCGATCACCGCTTCCGGCTGCCGGCCGGACAGAGCGTAGGCCCGGGCGATCACCGCCCCGTGCTCGGCCGTGTTGGCGATCAAGCCGGCGCTGCCGCGCGCCTGGGCACGCTCCAGCGCGTCGGCGGTGCGGCCGTCGAACCCGTCGCGCAGCGAGGCGGGGGCGTCGCGCGTAAAGGCCGCCGGCGTCGAGCTTCGCGTCACCAGCGGCAGGTCCCGGCGCTGGGCCAGCAGCACGGCGGGGGCGTACCAGTTCGTCGCCTCCGCCACGTCGAACGGTGCGTGCGCGTGGACCGCGCGCACCGCGCGGCGGAAGGCGAGGGGGGCCGCGAGGTGGCCGGCCGAGCCCCAGCGGCGAAGGCGCGCCAGCGCGCCGCCCGGCGGCAGGGCGATCCCGACAACGGTCACGCCGCCCATGCGCTCGCGGCCGGTGCGGTCGAGGGCGAAGACCGTCACGTCGGCGCCGGCCATGGCGAGGCTCTCCGCGATCTCGCGCGCCGCGGTCGAGAGGCCGCTCGGGGCCGGCGGGTAGTCCCAGGCGAGGTAGGCGACCCGCATCAGGCGGCGAGCAGGCGGCGATACAGGGCGAGGTAGTCGGCCGCCATGCGCTCGGCGGTGAAGCGCGCCTCGAAGCGCGCGCGGACCTGGGCCCGGTCGATCTGCTCGATCCGCCCGAGCGCGGCGAGCGCCTCCGCTTCGGAAGACACGATGAAGCCCGTCACGCCGTCCTCGACGATCTCCGGCACGGAGCCGCGGTTCCAGGCCACCACCGGCGTGCCGCAGGCCATCGCCTCGATCATCACGAGGCCGAAGGGCTCCGGCCAGTCGATCGGGAACAGCAGCGCCCGCGCGCCGCCCAGCAGTTCCCCCTTCCGGCGATCGTCGACGGGTCCGAGATAGGTCGCGTCGTCACCCAGCAACGGGCGGACCCTGTGCTCGAAGTAGTCCGGGTTGCCGACGTCGACCGTGCCGCCGAGCCGGATCGGGACGCCGGCGGCGCGCGCGACGCGGATCGCGGTGTCCGGCCGCTTCTGGTCGGTCATCCGGCCGACGAAGGCGACGTGCGCGCCGGGCTGCGTCTGCAGGGCGTAGCGGTCCCGCGCGATGCCGTGATGCACGATCCCCGCCCGGTTCGCGGCCGGGATGCCGGCCTCCTGCGCCGCCGAGATCGCCGCGACCGGCAAGTCGGGGAAGCCCGCGAAGAACAATGCCCGGTCGAGCTCGTCCACGCGCCAGTGCACCGTCGTGAGGCTGTGGCGCCGTCGCGCGCCGAGAAGCGCCGCATGCGCGAACTCGCCATGGCAATGCACGATGTCGAACCGGTCGAGCCGCAGCCGCAACGCCTCGAGCTGCAGGGCGTCCAGCGCCGCCGGGACGCCGGGCGCGACGCGTCCATGCCGGCGTTCGAGGGCCGAAAGACTCGGGTGATCGCCCACGTGCGGCAAGTCTGTCGCACTGTCGGAGGGGGCGAACAGTGTTACCTCCACCCCCAAGCCACTGAGCGCCGTGCCGAGGTCGTGGATGACCCGCTCCGTGCCGCCGTGATGCTCAGGGGGAACGGGGAAGATGTTCGGGGCGACTTGGGCGACGCGGATCACGATGGGTACCTCACCTGCAGCGTTCTCTCGTCCCGGCACGCCCGAGACGCCGGCGGCCTGATGTTCGTCCTGCATGTCGCCTTGCAGGGCTGCCTTCGCGGCGGCAGCGTCGCGTTCGGGCTGACCGCCGACACCGGCGGCCACATCCGCTATCTGCTCGACCTCGTCGCGGCCTCGTCTCAGGATGCCGGCATCGAGCGGATCGTGATGGCGACGCGGCTGTTCGACGGCATCCATGGCCCGGACTACGCCGTGCCCGAAGAGCGGATCTCCGACAAGGTCGAGCTCGTGCGGCTCGCGAGCGCGTCGCCGGCCTACCGGTCGAAGGAGGAGATGCACGCGGAGGTCGCGAGCTTCGCCCGGAACCTCACGGGCTGGATCGGCCGGCAGGCGCGGGCGCCCGACCTGATCCACGCCCACTACGCCGAAGCGGCCTCGGTCGCGCGGCTGGTCGAGGACGCGCTCGGGATCCCCTTCGTGTTCACCGCCCACTCGCTCGGACGGGTCAAGGCGTCGATCCTCGGCGCAGGCGCCGAGAACGGCCCCGATCTCGCGCCTCGCATCGCCGCCGAGGAAGGGGCCCTGGCCCGCGCCAGCCTGATCATCGCCTCGTCCCGCGACGAGGCGGAAGTGCAGTATGCCGGCTACGCGGCCTACGATCCCGGCCGCATCCGTGTCCTGCCGCCGGGCAGCGATCTGGCGCGATTTACCGCGGCCGAGCCCCTTCCTCGGGTCGACGCCACCATCGACCGTTTCCTGCACGATCCGAGCAAGCCTGCGCTGCTGGCCCTCGCCCGGCCGGTGGCGCGCAAGAACCTCGCGGCGCTGTTGCGGGCCTATGGGGAGAGCCCGGAGCTTCAGGCCCGCGCCAACCTCGTCCTGATGGCTGGCATGCGCGAGGATATCGATGCGCTCGACGGCGACATGCCCGCGACCCTGCGCGAGATCCTGGTGCTGATCGACCGCTACGATCTCTACGGCCGCGTCGCCTATCCGAAGACCCACGACCCGGAGGACGTGCCGGCGATCTACGCCTATGCTCGCACCCGCGGCGGCGTGTTCGTGAACCCCGCCCTTAACGAGCCGTTCGGGTTGACGCTCCTCGAAGCCTCCGCCGCCGGCCTGCCGCTGGTGGCGACGGACAGCGGCGGCCCCAACGACATCGTCGAGACCTGCGGCAACGGCCTCCTCGTCGACCCGCGCGCGCCGGATGCGATCGCCGCCGCGTGCCTGCGGATCCTCGACGAGCCCGATCTGTATGCGGCCTGCGTCGCGGGCGGCGCCCGCGCGGCCGCCGCCTACGACTGGGACCAGCACGCCGCCCGCTACCACGATCTGCTGCGGGCGCTGCTGGCGCCCGAGCCGCCGCTGGCCGTGCCGCGTCAGCTGCTGGTCTGCGACATCGACAACACCCTTGTTGGCTGCGCGGCGTCGCTCGGCATCTTTCGGCGCTGGCGCAGCCGCCAGGCGGGACTGGCCTTCGGCGTCGCCACCGGCCGTTCCTTCCACTCCGCGATGGCGATCCTCGAGCAGCAGGCCAGCCCGCGCCCGCAGGTGATGATCACCTCGGTCGGCTCGGAGATCTACCATCTCGATCCCAACGGCGTGACCTACACGGCGGACCTGGCCTGGCGCGCGGTCGTCTCGACCGGGTGGGACCGCTCCGGCGTCCGCGCGGCGCTCGCCGATCTCGACGGGCTCGTGCCGCAAGGCCCGCTGGAGCAGCGCGGGCACAAGCTCAGCTATTTCGGGGACGCGACGACGGCACGGGCGGTGCGCGCCCGTCTCGTGCAGGCGGGGCACCGCGCCAGCGTGATCCACAGCCACGGACGCTACCTCGACGTGCTGCCCGCAGCGGCCTCGAAAGGAACGGCGGTCGCCCACGTCCGGGCGCTCTACGGCCTGCCGGAGCGGGCCGTGTTCGTCGCCGGCGATTCCGGGAACGACGTCGAGATGCTGCGCGCCCAGGCGCAGGCGATCATCGTGGCCAACTACTCCGACGATCTGGCGAGCCATGCCGCGCTGAAGCATTCCTACGTCGCCCGCACCTCGCACGCCCGCGGCATCATCGAGGGCGTCGGCCATTTCCGCCGGATGCTGGCCGATGCCGGTTGAGCCTTCGCATGTGCCCTCCGCGAGCGTGCTGACGCTGGTCCGCGGCCGGGCCGACCGTCTGCGCAACCTCATGCATGGGTTGGCGCGCCAGTCCGCGTCCCCGCGGGAGCTGGTGATCGCCTGGATGCAGCCGGAACCCGCGCCGGACCTGCCCGACCCGGGCTGTCCCGTCCGTCACCTCCACGTGGCGGGCGAGCCGATGCCGCTCGCCGCCGCCCGCAACCGCGCGGCCGAGGCCGCCCTCGGCGAGCTGCTGATCTTCCTCGACGTCGACTGCATCCCGTCTCCCGGCCTCGTCGCGGCCTATCGCCGAGCGGCGGCGCAGGCCGAGGGCCTGTTCCTCGGCGAGGTGCTGTATCTGCCGCCCGGGTCCGAGGCGGGGAATGCCGCCGACGATGCGGCGCTCGCGCGGGCCGGGCAGAGGCATCCGGCGCGGCCGGCGGTGCCGCCAACGGGCCTGCGCCCGGAGCCGGATCCCGGCCAGCTCTGGGGCCTGTCCTTCGCTCTGCCGGCCCGCGCCTGGCACGCCGTCGGGGGCATGGACGAGGCTTACGCCGGCTATGGCGGGGAGGAGACCGACCTCGCTGTCCGCCTCGCGGCCGGCGGGTTGCCGACCTTTTGGGTGGCGGGGGCTTGCGCCTACCACCAGCACCACCCGGTCCACGTGCCGCCGCTGCAGCACTTCGAGGCGATCCTCGCCAACGCCGCCCGCTTCCACAGAAGGCACGGACGCTGGTGCATGACCTACTGGCTCGACCAGTTCCGGGCCGCCGGGCTGATCGCCTGGGACGCGGACGCCCCGGCGATCCGGCTCGTCCGCCGGCCGCGCGCCGACGAGGTCGCCGCCGCCCTGCGGCCCGACGCCCTGTTCTCCTGACGGTTTGCGAACACTCCAGCCATGAAGAAGCCCATCGCGTTCTTCGTCCATCATCAGGGACGGGGCCATGCCAACCGCACCATGGCGATCGCCGCCGAATTCGCCCGCGACCGGCCCGTCTCCGTGCTCACGGCCGGCCCCCAGCTGTTCGACGGCTTCTCCCGCGACATCGAGATCGTGCCGCTGCCGAACATGATCGGCGCGTCCGTGCCGACGCCGCGGCTTTACGCGGAGCCGACGCCGCAGGTGATGCACTGCGTGCCCCTCGGCCTCGCCGAGATGCGACGGACCATGCGGCGGATCCTCGACCACCTCGACGAGCGCGAGGTCGGCCTCTTCGTGGTCGACGTCTCGGCGGAGATCGCGCTGCTCGCGCGCATCGCCAGCGTGCCGGCGGTGCAGATCCGCATGCACGGCGACCGCTCCGACATCGGCCATGTCGGCGCCTACGAGGCCTGCGTCGGGATGCTCGCCCCCTTCGACGAGCGGATGGAGCAGGACGACTATCCGGCGTACCTGCGGGCCAAGACCTTCTACAGCGGCGGCCTCTGCACCAGCGTCGACGGCGTGCCCGGTCGCGCCGAGGCGCGCGCACGGCTCGGCCTCGATCCGGCGCGCGAGATCGTCGTGGCCGTGACGGGCGGCGGGGGCAGCGGCACGCCCTACGCGCCGCTGACGGTGGCCGCGCGCGCCGCCCCCGAGACCCTGTGGCTCACCCTCGGGCCGACCCATCGCGAGGGCCACGAGACCGACTTCTCCAACCTGCGCGAGCTCGGCTGGGTGCCCTCGGTGACCGACTACCTCGCCGCCGCGGACATCGTGCTGGCCTCGGCCGGCGACAACACGGTCCACGAGGTCGCCCGCGTGGGCGGCCGCCTGATCGTGATGCCGGAATGGCGCTACTTCGGGGAGCAGACGCGCAAGGCCGAAGCCCTGGTCCGTTTGGGCGCCGCGGTCCAGGCCCCGGTCTGGCCCGGCGATCTGCAGGGCTGGCGCGATCTCCTCGCCCGGGCCCGCACCCTCGATCCCGCCCCGCTGGGCAGCCTCTACGCGCCGGACGCCGCCGCCCGCGCCGCCGGCTGGCTCGAAGGGCTCGCCGACGAACTCTGGAGCGGCGCGGCCGAGCGACCGGCGCTCGCCGTCGTCGCTCGCTGACCGCCCGCTCAATCCCGCGCTCGATCGTCCAGGAGCCAGACCGCCCGATGTCCACCGTTTCCGTCGTGACCCTCGCCAAGGGGCGGCCCGCGCACCTGCGCAACGTGCTCCTCGGCCTCGAGCGCCAGACGCAGGCCCCCGTCGAGTTCATCGTCGCGGTGATGCAGGACGCCCCCTACGACCTCCCCGAGGTGGCCTTCCCGGTCCGTCAGATCCTGGTCCCCGGCACCGAGCTGCCGCTCGCGGCCGCGCGCAATCGCGGCGTCGCGGCCGCGAGCGGCGACGCCGTCGTCTTCCTCGACGTCGACTGCATCCCGGCCCCCGACCTCGTGGCCGACTACGCGCGCGGGCTCGCCGAGCTCGACGGCCTGCTGATGGGCGAGGTCCTGCACCTGCCCGAGAAGGCCACGGCGGGCGCCTGGACCTGCGAGGCCTTCGCCGCGGTCGCCGAGCGCCACTCGGACCGTCGCGGCCCCCCGGCTTCCGGCATCGAGATCTGCCGCGACTACCGCTGCTTCTGGTCGCTGAACTTCGCCATCCGGCGCGCCACCTTCCTCGCCACCGGCGGCTTCGACGAGCGCTACGTCGGCTACGGCGGCGAGGACACCGATTTCGGCAAGATCCTCGATCAGGCCGGCATTCCCATCGCCTGGATGAAGGGCGGGCTGGCCTACCACCAGTACCACCCGCACCACATGCCGCCGGTCCACCACCTCGCCAGCGTGGTGCGCAATGCCGAGCTGTTCGAGGCCAAGTGGGGCTACCGCACCATGGGGCACTGGCTCTACGCGTTCAAGGTGATGGGGCTGATCGACGACGCCCCCGATCGGCCGATCCGCATCCTGCGCCACCCCGAGGCCGGCGATCTCGCGCTCACCGGCCAGCAGAGCCACCAGCCCTACAGCAACGCGGCGTCCGTCATCCGCTTCCTCGAAGCCCAGGCCGCCCCGGCGGCGACTGCGTGAGGATCGCGCTCCTCGCCCATCTCCGGCATCCGGTGGCGCGCCCCTTCGCGGGCGGGATGGAAGCCCAGAGCTGGGCCCTCGCCGACGGGTTGATGGCACGCGGGCACGAAGTGGTGCTGTTCGCCGCCGGCGACAGCGATCCGCGCTTCGCCGTCGATCCCGTGATCCCGGTGCATCATGAGCGCAGCTTTCCCGGCCTGGAGCATCGCGGCGACGCCGGCCTCGTCGCCCATGTCGACGCCGGATACGCCGCCGCTTGCGACCGGATCGCGGCCGGCGGGTTCGATGTGCTCCACAACAACAGCCTGAGCCGGCTGCCCCTGGAACGCCGGCGCATCGCGGTGGTGCCGACCGTGACGTCGCTCCATGTCCCGCCCTACGACGCGCTGCGCTGGTTCGTGGACGAAAGCCTCGGGCCCGGTCATCGGATCACCGTCACGTCGGAGGCGCAGCGCACGCTGTGGTGGCCGGACGCGGTGCCGGCGGGCGTGTCCGTCCTCCACAACGGCGTCGATCCTGGCGCCTGGCCGTATCGTGAGCGCGGCGACGGGACCGCCGTCTGGTCCGGGCGCATCGCGCCGATCAAGGGCACGCATCTCGCGGTCGCGGCGGCACGGCGTGCCGGCATGCCGCTGACCGTGTTCGGCCCGATCGAGGACCGGGCGTACTGGGAGGCGGAGGTCGCGCCCCAGATCGGCGGTTCGATCCGATACGGCGGCCACCTCTCCGGCGCCGCGCTGGCGCGCGAGATCGGCCGCGCCTCGGTCTTCCTGTTCACGCCCTGCTGGGACGAACCCTTCGGCCTCGTGGCGGTGGAGGCCATGGCCTGCGGCGTGCCGGTCGCGGGCTTCGCCATGGGCGCGGCCGGGGAGGTCGTCGGCGAGGCCGGCCGCCTCGCGCCCGTGAACGACGTGGCGGTGCTCGCCCGCGCGATCGGCGAGGCACGCGCCATTCCCCGCACCGTCCCGCATGGACGGGTCTCGCGACTGTTCACCCGCGATCTCTGGCTGGAACGCTGCGAAGCCGTGTACGCGCTGGCGCGGACGGAGCATGCCGCCCGGAACTGACCTCGTCCACTGCCATCCGGCTCCGATGCTCACGCGACCGTGAACACAGCATCGCCTCAATCCCAAGCCCAAGAGACTTCGATGGTCCTGCGCGGGCGGCCACCGATCGACCGGATCGTGCCGGCGCGGTCGTCTGTTCGGCGGCGACCTGGATTGAATCTCAGGCGGTGGTGATGCTGCTCATCTGGTCCGGCTGGGGCATTTTGGTCCTGCCCGTGGTTTTCGGCACCGCCCTTCTCGTCGGCGCCTCGGGCGGGCTGGCGCTGCGCGCACTCGGCCATCCGGAGCTGACGTTCCTCGCCGTCAGCCTCGGCCTGCTCGCCGCCGCGGCAGCCAACTGGTTCGTCGGCCGAAACCTCAACGGCACGTCGCCCCGCGAACTCCTCGATCCGGCCACCAACCAGCGCGTGCTGCTGCACAGGGTCCACAAGCTGTTCTGGATCCGGATGGAATACTGGTCCGTCCTCGTGGCGCTCGCCGCCCTTGTGCCGCTCCTGGCCCTGCGCAACCTGTGAGCCGGCCGACGAGGCGCGTTGCCGGCGGACCGGACGCCGTTCGGCGCGTCGCGGCTCGGCTTGCCGTCGTGATGGGAACGCCGGCGGCGGCCGAGATGCCGGTCGCCTCCGTCGGGATCGACGGCTTCGACGCGTTCCTCGGGGCCTGCGCGCGGGGTACGGCGAGCTCCGGGGTGCCGGAATGCCCAAAGCTTCTCCAGAGATAAGGACCGATCTGAGTGGCCAACGGCACCCGCGTATCCGAGCGTTGGTTCAACGCCGCCCTGTGGCTCGTCGCCCTGCTGTTTGCGGGCTTCCTGATCGGTCTGGGCTCGCTCGTGGTCGGCGACCTGCCGCAGGTCGAGCACCGCTACACCGTGGATCAGTTCCTCGACCCGGAGCCGGCGCGCGCCTCGGCCGCCGCCCTCAAGCAGATCCGGCGCGAGCAGGACGACGCACGGCGGCAGGCGGAGGCGGCGCAACTGGCCCTCGACGCCGCCCGCTCGGCGACCGAGTCGGCGCGCGAGACCTTCGCGAACTGGCTGAAGACCCGCAACGCCACCCAGCGCGTCGACCAGGATCCGGGTCTCGTCGCCCGCACCGAGGGGCTGGATCAGCTCAAGGCGGCCGAGCGCGCCGTCGAGGAGCGGCTCGAAGGCCTGAACCGCACGGCCTTCGAGCTCGGCGAGCGGGAGGCGGCGCTCTCGGCCGCCGACGGCGCCCTGCAGGCCGAGGCGCAGGCCCGGCTCGATTCGGCCGAGCGCGGTCAGGAACTCCGCGTGTTCGGCTATCGGCTCGCCCTCACGCTGCCTCTCCTGATCCTCGCCGGTTGGCTTCTGTTGAAGCGCCGGCGCACGCGCAACTGGCCGTTCGTCTGGGGATTCGCCTTCGCCGCGGCCTTCGCGTTCTTCGTCGAGCTGGTGCCCTACCTGCCGAGCTACGGCGGCTACGTGCAGTACGGCGTCGGCGCGGTCCTGACGCTCGTGGGCGGCCGCGCCGCGATCAACGCGCTGCACGCCTACCGCGAGCGGCAAGCCCTGGTGGAAGCGCGGCCGGATGCCGAGCGCCGCACCGAGATCGCCACCGACGAAGCGCTCGCGCGCCTCGCCCGGAAAGTCTGTCCCGGCTGCGAGCGCGGGATCGCCCTCGACGATCCCGCCACGAACTTCTGCCCGCATTGCGGGCTCGGGGTGTTCGAGCGCTGCTCGGCCTGTTCCCAGCGCAAGAGCACGTTCGAGCGGTTCTGCCGCGGATGCGGCGAGCGCCGGATGGTCACCGCGGCCGTGACCGGGTAGCTGACGCGCAGAGAACGCCGCATGTCGACCGCTTCACACACAGGGTACCCGATGAGTCGCCCGCGCCGCGTCGGTCTGCCTTGGTACGGCCCGGAGCACTACGACGCGCTCCGTCACGGCCTCGTCGACGGCGGCAAGCTGCCGGCGTCGTACGAGGCGTGGCGCATCTCCGCCGAGCAGGTCGAGCGTGAGGTGCAGCGCAGCGGCGTCGACGTCGTTCGCGTGCCGATCGAACCGGGCGCGTTCACCGACTGGTGCGTGTGCACGGGGTCGGCGAGCGACGGCGCGGCACGCGCCCGGTACGCGGCCGAGCGCCTCGAAGAAATCGCCGCAGGGGGCTAGCGGGCCGTCCCTCGGGACGATCTGGTCGGTCCGGGGGCCTTGGGCCGCCGGAGCCTCACGTATGATGCGGATCGGTGTTCCGGTTTTCGCCTCGGTTCTTCCGTTCCGCCTTCAATTCCCGCTCGGCCAGAACCCAGAATCGCATCTCCTGGCCTTCGGGGCGGTGATTGCGGTCCCAGAGGTCGTAGGCCCGCTGCCGGATCTGCTCGATCGGGATCGGTGCGTCGTCGTCGTCCATGCGTTCACTGATCTTCGTTGGGCCTGATCTGCATCCCTGCGCGATCGGAGGATCGCGCCGCGGCGTCTCGGACTTGCGGTGGCGCCGGGTCCGGCTCGAACCGAGCGATGAAGCGTAGCTGATCCCATAGATCGATACCGTGACCATCCACCAGGGCCTGCACCTGCGCCTTGGCGTCGTCGTCGCCCGCCGCGGCGATCACGGCCTGCAGGACCATCCGGCCGTCCGCGCCGAACATCATCGCCCGGTAACACGGCACGCCCTCCGGTTCTGCCGACGGCGGCCCGCTCATCGGCCGGGCCCCGATCCCGTGATCGATGGGCGCGCCCGGGCGATCGGGGCGCGTCCACCGTCGATGCGCCGACCCGCGCCATCCGCACGAACGTCGTTGTCGGGACCCGCCATGGGATTTGCCGCGCTGGAAACGGCGGGAGCACGAGCGTCTCGCAGGCGCTGACGGCCGGGATTCTGGTCAGCGATGGTCTAGAACTGCACCTTCGGAGGGGATTCGCACTAACATAGGATAGCTTGTGGATCGGTGCGGTGCGTTCCCCAAGAGCGGTGCCGATCTTCTGGCGGCATCTCCTCTCCGTGCCCACGTCGAGGCCGAGATGCCCTAACGCTGCGGCTAGTTCGACGCCCTGCCGCGCGACCGTGCCACCGTGGCGCGGGCTCGACGGCGGGCGGTGCGAGCGGCGGCACGCCGCACGCTTGAGCTGTGAATAGCCGCCTTTCGGATGGGACCGGTCCGGACCGAACCGCGTTGCCGGAGTCCCAAGGGTTGCGGACGGAGTGCGGAATGGCCGAGCGTCGACGGAAGGTGGCAGAGCCGGCACCTGCGCAGCTGAACGACGCCCCCCTCGTTCCGATTGGGGCGCTCGCGGTTTCGCTCCTGGACATTGCTGCGCAGGTCGGATCGAGCCGGTCGAACGCGTCGAAGCCGGTCGTGCACGTCGCGCGCGACGCGCGTCGTCTCGACGACCTCGCCCGCGTCCTGCGCGCGCTCGCTCCGAACGCCGAGATCCTCGTCTACCCCGAATGGGACTGCCTGCCGTTCGACCACGCGTCGCCGTCCCGGGCGACGATGGGAGCGCGCGCCGCGGTGCTCCGCCGGCTGAGCGGTAAGGGAGCGCCGCCGGACTTCGTCATGACCACGGGGCCGGCGCTCGCCCAGCGCGTCCCGCCACTAGCGACCTGGGACGACGCGCACGTGCCCCTCGCGATCGGCGACCGGATCGATTCGGAGCGGATCACCGCCGCCATGGTCCGTCTCGGCTACGTCGTGGACGAGCGCGTCGACGAGCCGGGCGAGGTCGCCGTGCGCGGCCGCACCATCGAGGTGTTCCCGGCCTACGCGGCCAGGCCGTCCCGCATCGAGCACGCGGACGGCCGCGTCACGGCGATCCGGGTCTACGATCCGATCACCCAGCGATCGGTCGGAGATGTCGACCGCCTCGTGATCGATCCGGCCACCGAAATCGTCCTCGCCGCGGGTTCGGAAGAGCGGCTGCGCCCCTTCACCGGCCAGGAGCACGCCCTCGCCCGATTCTACCCACGCCTGGTGACGCCCCTCGACTATCTTCCCGATGCCGGCCTCGTGGTCGAGGAGGGAGCGTCCGCGCGGATGGCCGCCTTCTTCGAACAGATCGACGAGGCGCGCGCGATGAAGCGCGCCGGGCGGAACGGCCGGAGCGACGCGGGGCGCGGAGACGACCTGTATCTGTCGCTCTCGGACTGGACGAAGGCGGTCGAGGCGCGGACGCTCTCCGCGGCGACCCGGGACGCGGCCAAGGACATCGCCCTGCCGAGCCTGGCGGGGGCCACGCGTCCGACGGCTGCCTTCGCCAAGGTTCTCCGCGCGGAGTTGAAGGCCGGGCGGCGGATCGTCCTGGCCGGCCCGACGCTTCCGCTGCGCCGGCTCGTGCGCGAAGCATCCGCGGTGGCCGACCGCGCGGTTCGCCTGATCGACGGTTGGGCGGAGGTGGCCTCGGCCAAACCGGGGGAGGTCCTCGCCCTGCAGGCGCCCCTCGGGGCGGGTTTCCACGCCGACGGCGCCACCGTGATCGCGGCGGCCGACCTCTACGGCCCGGACGCCGCGCCGGTCGGTCCCGCAGGCCACGTCCTGCCGCTGTGCGAGGTCGATCTGCGCCCCGGCGACGTCGCGGTCGACCGCGACCGCGGCCTGTGCGTCTTCGAGGGCTTGGAGCAGGTCGCTGCGGTCGGCGACAGGCCGGCGACGGAAGCCCTGCGCCTGCGGTTCGCCGACGACGCCGTCCTGATGGTGCCCGTCGCCCAGGCCGACCGGATCTGGCGCTACGGCTCCGAGCCGAGCGCCGTCACCCTGGACAAGCTCGACGGTGGCACGTGGGCCCGCCGCCGCCTGGAGGCCGAGGCGACGATGGCGCGGACCGCCCGCCACATGCTGGAGACGGCCCGCGAACGTCGCGAGGCGGGCGTCCCGGCGATCCGGCCTCCGGCTCGGGAGATGGAGCGCTTCGCGGCCGGTTTCGGCTTTCCGCCGACGCACGACCAGGCCGCGGCCTTCGAGGCCGTGTCGACGGATCTCGCTTCCGGAGTGCCGATGGACCGGCTCGTCTGCGGCGACGTCGGCTTCGGCAAGACCGAGGTGGCCCTGCGCGCGCTGGCGGCAGCGGTGTTCGCCGGGCGGCAGGCGGTGCTCATCGCGCCGACCACGGTGCTCGCGCGCCAGCACGCCGAGACGCTGCGCCGACGCTTCGGCCGCTTCGGCATCGCGGTGGCGCAACTCTCCCGCCTGGTATCCCCGGCCGAGGCCAGGCGCGTGAAGGCGGGCCTCGCCGACGGCACGGTGCGGCTGGCCGTCGGCACCCACGCCCTGGCCGGGCGCGGCGTCGCCTTCGCCGATCTCGGCCTCACGGTGATCGACGAGGAACAGCGCTTCGGCGTAAAGACCAAGGCGGACCTGCGTCGTCTCGCAGGCGGCGGCCACGTGCTGACGCTCACCGCGACGCCGATCCCGCGCACGCTGCAATCCGCCCTCGTCGGCCTTCAGAGCCTCAGCATCCTGGCGACGCCGCCGGCGCTGCGTCAGCCGGTCCGCACGATCGTCGCCGCGTTCAATCCCGATACCCTGCAGGACGCGCTCGTTCGCGAGCACCGGCGCGGCGGGCAGAGCTTCGTGGTCTGTCCTCGCGTCGAGGATATTGGGCCGATGGCCGAGCGCCTGCGCGCCCTCGTTCCCGACCTCGAGGTCGTCGTCGCGCATGGCGGCCTGAAACCGTCGGAGATGGACGAGGCGATGGTGCGCTTCGCCGACGGCGACGGGGACGTGCTCCTCGCCACCGCGATCATCGAGAGCGGGCTCGACGTGCCGCGCGCCAACACGATGCTGGTCTGGGAGGCGGCCAAGTTCGGGCTGGCGCAGCTCCACCAGCTGCGCGGCCGGGTCGGGCGCGGCCAGCGCCGCGGCGTCGTCCACCTGCTCTTTGATCCCGATGCCCCCCCGAGCCCGGCCGCCGAGCAGCGCATGCGGGCGCTGGAGGCGATGGACCGTCTCGGCGCAGGCTTCGCGATCAGCGCCCGCGACCTCGACCTGCGCGGCGCGGGCGATCTCGTGGGCGAGGATCAGGCCGGCCACGCCAAGCTCGTCGGCCTCGGTCTCTACCGGCATCTTCTCGAGCTCGCACTCCGCCTCGCCAAGGGCGAGGAGGCCGAGGATTGGTGCCCCGAGATCGAGATCGGGCTTCCCGGCGGCATCCCGGGCGATTACGTGCCCGAGCCCGAGATCAGGCTCAGCCTCTACACCCGCCTGCTGCGCCTCCGGGACATCGAAGCGATCGAGGCGCTTTCGAGCGAGGTCGAGGATCGCTTCGGCGCTCCGCCGGAACCCGTCTCGGCGCTGTTCGCCCTCGGGCGCCTGCGTGCGGCCTGCCGTGCGCTAGGCGTCGCCCGGTTGAGCGGCGGCCCGCAGGGTATCGCAGCCGACCTCAGGCCCGGCATCAAGGCCGGGCCGATGCCGGCCGAGGACGACCTCGTCGTCCGCGAGGGACGCGTCGTCCTGCGCCGCTCCGTCACCGAGCCGACGGAACGCGCCGCCCTGGCCATGGACCTCCTCGACCGGCTGCGGGCGGCCCAGGAGCGAAACGGCCAGCGTTGACATCGCCGGGCTGCATCGGATCGCGGGACGCCGACTTCGTCTCGCGGGTCGATGACGTTCGCCACCGGCTCCGGCGCGATCGGTGCTACCGTGCCGGCGTTCGCGGACTCTCGCCGTCGGAAGCCACTCCCCTAAGGATCGATTCGATGCGTCACCCCCTGGCCTCGGCCGCACTCCTCGTCCTCCTCGGCACGGCCGCGCAGGCGCAGGGTCTGCAACAGGGGGCACGAGAGGGCTCGCGGCGCGGCGAGGAGATGGCCGGCCCACTCGGAGCCGTCGTCGGCGGCGCGATCGGTGCGGCCGTCGGCACCGCCAACGGCATCCTCGGGATCGACCGCCGCGAACGCTTCCGGATCTACGCCCACGCCGAGCGACGGCCGTCGTTCGCTTATGGCGGCCCGGTTCGCGTCGGGACCGTGCTGCCGGAGGATGGCATCGTCTACTACGACGTTCCTCGCGAGTTCGAGCTCGTGGGCTTCAACTATACCATCGTCAACGACCATCCGGTGCTGGTTGAGCCGGGCACCCGTCGCATCGTCGAGGTGATCGATTGAAGAACCGCTCCGCGATCGGGGCGAATCCCGGGGATGGCGCGCCGCGACGGATCGCGTGATGCGACGATCGCGGGCGCTGTTCCCGCGCAGAATCAGATGAGAGCCATGCAGGCGGCCGAGCGGCCGGTCGATCTCAGGCCGCGTGGTGCAGCGCGTCGACGACCTGGGCTGCCTTGTAGGGTTTCGGCACGAACAGGCCGTGGTCCGGCACCTCCGTGTCGGCGAGCCGATGCCGCCCCGAGGTCAGGACGAGCCGGATGTCCGGCCAAGCCGCGGACACGCGTTCGGCCAGGGTGACGCCGCACATCGTCCCCGGCATGTCGACGTCGGTGAAGATCGCCGCGATATCCGAGCGCTCGTGCAGGATGAACCAGGCCTCGTCCGCTTGACGGGCCTCGATCACCGCGAAGCCGGCATCCTCCAGCATCTCGACCGCGTACATGCGCACGAGGTCGTCGTCCTCGACGACGAGAACGAAGGAGTGGTCGAGGTCGCGCTTCACCGGCATGGTTGTCCAACAGAAGTCGACGTCTTTGGTTGCCGGCTTCGCTCGCATTGGCCGCATGGTCGCGTGAAGGCAGACGCAGCTTCGCGAAGCATGGATATCGTCGCTGCACTTGGAATTCGAAGGCTGCTTTCGAGATCACCAATCGGAAAAGCTCAATCCCTGTAGTTCGTCGATCTCACCCGACAGGGAAAGGGCGATGCACCGGCTGCGATACCGATGACGGCCGATGTCCTGAAATTTCGCTCGCGGTCGACCGTGAGCGGTCGAGCAGGCGGCACGCGAAGCCCGCCGACCGACCCGAAGGCTGGTACCCGCCACCTGAGAGCGGCAACGGTCGGTGATGCGAGACACCGGCGGCTGCGTCGGGCGACCGGATCATGCCGTTTCGGCGGGTGCGCCAAATCTACAAAGGCTCCGGCATCACGTTCGTATGTTCCTGATCGCGAGGTCCTTGGCCGACCGAAAATCTTCCCCGACCAAGCGTACCCAGCACCGTCCGTCCTGCCGAGCCGATCGTCGGTCGAGACGGGCTCGGCACCAAGCGCGCCGACACAAATCCCGTCGGTCAGCGCAGCAACAGCAGTGCGCCGCCGATCACCACGGGGATGGCGACGATCGCGCTGTAGAACACCGGCATGACCCAGGATCGTTCGCCGTGCACGTCGGCCGCCGCCCGAACCTGCTCGGATGCCGCCTCGGTCTCGCGGGCCAGCTTGATCCGCTGCGGGGTCGGGGGCTTATCCCCGGCCTCGTCGCAGGTTCCGAGCGGTGCCGCCCCGACATCGCCGTGGCTCGCCTTGTCGCCCGTCCGGCCGCTGTCGATGTCGGCCTTCAGCTGCGCCGAGGTCGGATTCACGCTGTCCGGCGCCTCGCCGAAATCGAGGTTGCCCGGGGCGGGTGGCGTTTCGGAACGAAGGGTCATTGCGGGTTTTCCCAAGCTGGACGTCGGCACCGGGAACGCCCGGATCCGAGTGCGGTTCAGTTGGCGTTTCGCTTCGCGGGCTGCGGGTAGGCCGGATTTCCGGCCGGCACGGCGCCGGTGTTCGCGGACGACGTGCCGCCGTCCTTGCCGGTCGTCGATCCCGTGACCTCCGCCCGCGAGGCCGCCTGGCTCTGGCTGGCATAATCGGGCGGCGCACTGGCTCCCTGCCACACCATGAGGCCGACCAGGGCCGCGATCATCAGCCCGACGCTGGCCACCAGAACGTAGAGTGCGGGCTTGCCGCGCTTGCCCTGTCGACCGGACTGCCCGGAGAGTTGTTCTGCCACCGTGAAACCTCGCTCGTCCGATCTTGCCGGACATCGAGCAAGTAACTTGCGGCTCGCGCGATAGGTCCGCCCCTGTGGCGCTATCGACCGTCGATCCGGCACGACGGGCAAACCTCGCGCCGGGTCTCTGCAACATTCGCCGCGACGGTTCGGATCGACGTCATCGTGGCGCGGCCCTTTGGCAGCTCTCGGTTCCATGGATGTTTCCGGCCCTACTTCGAGTGATCTCGAAGAGGAAATCATCGTGTCCCAATCCGATCTCGATCCGGCCCGCGTGCTGATCGCCTTCTATTCCCGCTCCGGTTCGGTCGAAGCGCTGGCCCTGGCCGCAGCCGACGCGGCGCGTGCGGCCGGCGCCGAGGTGCGGCTGCGCCGGGCCCGCGAGGTCGTCGACGCCGATGCGATGGCGAAGGTCGACGGCTGGGCCGAGAACGCCGCGCGACAGAACGCGCTCTATCCGGAGCCGACCCATGAGGATGCGGAGTGGGCGGACGCGATCCTGTTCGGCACGCCGTGCTACTTCGGCGCGATGGCCACGGAGCTGAAGGCCTTTCTCGATCGGCTCGGCCCGCAATGGAAGCGCGGCGCGCTGTCGGGCAAGGTCGGTGGCGCCTTCGCCGTCGCCTCGTGGCCGCATGGCGGATCCGAGGTGGTGACGTTGTCGCTCTACGCGCCGATGGCCCATCTCGGCATGGTCATCCTCCCGCCGGGCTACACCGACGAGGCGATGCTCGAGGCCGGCTCCCCTTACGGCGCGTCGGCCATCGTCGGAGCCGAGAACGCCGATCCGCGGCCGGAGGATCTCGATGCCATCCGTCATCAGAGCCGCCGTACGGTGGCGATCGCCCAGGCCCTGATCGCCGCCGACGAGATGCCGTGCCGCCTAAAGTGATCCCCGGCACGGTGCCGCGAGGTTCTGCCGCACCGACGAAGCGTGTGGTGCGGCGTTGCCCGCGGCGAACGTGAAGGAGCTGGCATGGCTGACAAGGCAGACGTGACGACGTACATCCTGAAGCAGGCACTGGCGGCCAAGGTCGGCGACCACGTCGAGATCGCGGTTGAGGCTGAGGACGGGACGCGGTTCAAGATCCGCTCGACGTCCGAGCAGCTCGACGCGCTCGTGGGCGACCTCGACGGCATCCTCGATGCCGACGACGCCGACGCCGCCTAGCATCCCCGGAACGGCTTCACCCCCGAACGCTTCCCCAACGTTCCCCCAGAGAACGTCCCTCGAAGAACGAGCCCTGCCATGATCCACGCCGATACGCCGATGCCGGGAGAGGATCCCGGCGCCCTGATCGAAGATCCCGCCCGCCTCGACGAGGTCGTCCCGGCGACCGAGGAGGACATCGAGGCCGATCCGCAGCCCCAGCCCAACGTCCCGACGGAAGACGATCCCGAGGTCAAGGACACCGAGGTTCAGCCGACCTGAGACTCCTTGCGCAAACCGATCGAACGGATGCGCGCGGGTACGAGTTCGCGCGCATCCGTCGTTTCGCATCTAGAAGAGCGCGACGAGCCCGACGCCGAGGACCATCAGCACCCCGCCGAGGATGCGCCAAAGGCTCGCGGGATGGCGCTCGAACCCGACCCAGCCGAAATTGTCCAGGACGATCGAGGTGGTCACGCCCGCCGTCACCAGCAGGCCGAGGAACGGAGCCGCACCGATCTGACGCGCGACGACGAACTGCGCGAGGATGATGCATCCGCCGAGGATGCCGCCGAGCCACGCCCACCACGGCATCGCCGCGGCCTGCGCCACGGTCGGCCACGCGAGCTTGCCCGCGAGCAGGCCGACCACGAGGATGCAGGTGGCCGTGCCGGCGACGACGATCAGGCCCGCCGTCAACGATTCGTCCAAGCCCTTCGACAGCGCGCCGTTCTGCCCGGCCTGGACGGCGTTGGCGACGCCGGCGAGAAGCACGAAGCCGTAGAGATACCACATGGTCGCGATCTCGCATGATGAGATCTGTCGACATAGGGCGCCGAGCTCAGATGCGGATCGATGGGACCGGCGACATCTCGTCCTTCGCGCCTCTCGTGCACAATTCGACGGGCGGGAAACGCCGAAGATATTTCAGAAGCGCGAGCTTCATAGGCCTGCGACGCGACGCATCAACGGCACCGGCCGACGAGGATTCGCCGCTGCGAAAGGCCGCCTCGTCGTCGACGTTGTCGCCGACGCGTGTGCGGAGGCCTTCGCCGTCGCAGGTTCGGAAGCGGATCGAACGGGAACGGCGCTAATCGCGAAGTGCCGCTGCGAGCTCGGCGAAGGCGTCGGTGCTCGCGGGTTGCCAGGGGTCTTGCCGCAAGGCCGCGTAGATCCTCGGAATGACGATCACGGCCTGGTCGAGCTCGGGGTCCGAGCCGGCGTGATAGCCGCCCATCACGCGCAGGTCGCGGGTGTCCTCGTAGCGCATGATCAGGTTCTTCAGGGCGCGGACGAGGTCCCTCTGCTCCCGTGTCCAGACCAGGTCGGCGAGCCGGGAGATCGAGCCGAGCAGGCTGATCGCCGGATAGCGGCCCTGGTCGGCGATCGCCCGGTCGAGCACGATGTGGCCGTCGAGCGTGCCGCGGATGCTGTCGGCTACGGGGTCGTTGTGGTCGTCGCCATCGACCAGGACCGAGAAGATGCCCGAGATCGTCCCGCCGCCCTCGATGCCCGGCCCGGCCCGTTCGAGGAGCCGCGGCAGATCGCCGAACACGCTGGGCGGATAGCCGCGTGCCACGGGGGGCTCGCCCGCCGCCAGCGCCACATCGCGCGCGGCATGGGCGAAGCGGGTGACGGAATCCACGATCAGCAGAACCGATTGCCCGCGGTCGCGAAAGTATTCCGCGACCGCCATGGCCGTCTTCGGCGCCTGACGACGCATCATCGGGCTCTCGTCGCCGGTCGCGACGACGACGACGGATCGCGCGCGGCTCGCCTGGATCGGGCCTTCGAGAAACTCGCGCACCTCGCGTCCGCGCTCGCCGACCAGGGCGACCACGACGGTGTCGAACCCCTCGCACCGGGCAAGCATCGCGAGCAGGGTCGATTTCCCCACGCCCGATCCGGCGAAGATGCCGATGCGCTGCGCCGCGCAGAGCGGCGTGAACAGGTCGACGGCCCGTACCCCGGTCCTGAGCGGGCGCTCGACCCGCGACCGCTGCATCGCGGGCGGCGGGTCGGCGTCGAGCGGCATCGGATGCCCGCCGGCGGGCAGGTCGCCCAGCCCGTCGACGGGCTGCCCGAGGGCGTCGACGACCCGGCCCTTCCACGCCTCGCAGGGGCGAGGGTCGCGGGCGCCGACACGGTAGGCCAGCATGTCCAGGCCGACCTCCACCTTCGCGTCGAAGAGCTTGAGCAGCACGCCGTCGCGGTCGATGCGGATCACCTCGCCCTGCTGGGGCCGATCGCCCGCCGAGACCTGCATGCGATCCCCGAGCTTCAGCAGTGGAGAGCTGATGCCGATCCGGCAATGCGCGGCGCCGACCTCGCGCACCGGGCCGCCGATGCGGACCAGGGGCTGCTGCTGCCGTTCGGCCAGCGCCTGCGCCAACCTGTCGAGCGCGTTGATGGACAATTCCGTACCTCTCCGGGCCGTGTCTGGCGGTGATCGCTTCGAGCGGGCCGCGCTCGCATCCCGCGCGAGGAGGCCATCGGCGGAGCCGGGTCGAGCCTGCTCCCGGCGGGACTCCCCGGGCGGGAGGCGCGGCCGGCGCCGGCCTCAGGAGGCCGGGCCGAGGGTGCGGATCGCGTTCTGCATCGAGGATTCGGTCTCGGCGACCGCGGCGGCCGCGCTCTCGAAGTTCCGCGTGATCATGATGAGCCGGGACATCTCCATCACCGGATTGACGTTCGCGCCCTCCTGGAAGCCCTGCTGCACGGAGACGGAGGTCGCGCCGACCTGATTGAAGTCGAGGACCGCCTGTCCGGGCGTGCTGGACGAGACCGCCGCACCATTCACCCGCGTCAGGACCGCTCCGGGATCGAGGCGGAACACGCCGAGCGCGCCGATCTGGTCACGGCTTTGGGAGATCATCCCGTCGCGTCCGATCGCGATCGGGCCGTTCTCGGGGTTGACGGAGAGCGGCGATCCGCCGGGATCCAGCAGGGCGCGCCCCTCGAGGTCCTGAAGCTCGCCGGCGGCGGAGAGCTTCATCCGGCCGTCGCGCGTGTACACCGGGCCGGACGGACCTCTGACCGACAGCCAGCCGTCGCCCTGGACCGCCACGTCGAGGGGCGCGTCCGTCTTGATCAGGGGACCCGTCTTGCGCGAGACGAAGGTCGAGCCCGGCGTCGAGAAGGCGACGTCGCGCCCGCCCGCCCGCGACAGGATCGACTCGAACTTCACCTCCTCGGCCCGGTAGCCGCTCGTCGCGAGGTTCGCGACGTTGCTCGCCACCGTGTTCAGGCGCTGCTCGAGGGCGACCTGGGCGGAGAGGGTCACGTAGAGGGCGGATTGCATGTCAGAGAGCTCCGAGCCGAATGTTCTGTAGCTTGAGCAGAAGATCGGTATCCATGTCCGGGCCCGACGGATTGAAGAGCATCAGGGCCGGCGATTGCGTCGTGTCGTTCCGTACGTCCCAGATCGCCGTGAAGCGGCCGATGAAGGCGTCGAGCGCGACGGGGTCCTTCAGGCTCGCGACGTCGAGCTTGCGCCCGATCAGGGCCGCTTGCGCATCGATGTTGGACCCGGCCACCTCGGCCGGCAGCCCGAGCGCGGTGCGGACGACCTCGCCGAGCGCCTTGTCGGCGAGGATGCCGAAGATGGACTTGATCTGCGGCGCCTTGCGCGTGAAGTAGAGCGCCAGGCGCACGCCCTCGTCGTCCGCGCCGGCATCGGATTCCAGGGTCTGCTGAACGTACGCCGCGACGGTGTTCTTTCCGGCCTCGGGCCGCGCGGTGGTCTTGTCGCCGTATGTGTTGAAGTCGAACGCGGCGACGAAGTCCTTGTAGCGCGAATCCGACAGGCGGTTGGCGAAGCTGTTGGCGTCCGTGAGGCCCCCGGTGAGGGCCTTCTTCATGAAAGCCTTGGCGTAGATCATGTCGTCGAGGCCATATGCCTTCATCGCGAACGTGTAGAGGCGCGTGTCGGCGAGCAGATCGTCGATCGACTTCACGTCTCCGATGTGGCTGTTGTAGTAGTCGACCTCCCGCTTGACGGAACTCTCCGATGCCGTGCGGTCCAGCGCCTTCGGCATGTTGGCGGAGATCCGCCGGTAATCCGTGAAAGTCGATGACATCGCAGGCATCCTCGGGAACCCGCGATGATCTATCGCCGCTGGCTTGCCCGAGCCTTGCCGGGCTTCGAGGGACGGCCGGGCATCGCGCGCCAGCCCGGCGCAAGCAAGCGGATCTAGAACCTGCCGCGGCAGAGGTTGCCGCAGGGAGGGATACGATCCGTGGGCGTGATCATCGGCTTCATCATCGCGGTCAGCTGCCTGCTCGGCAGCTTCTACGGGATGGGCGGCCATCTCGGTGCCATCTGGCAACCGTTCGAGTTCCTGATCATCGGCGGGGTCGCCTTCGGCGCCTTCGTGATCGCCAATCCGGCGAAGGTCGTGCGCGACTCCGGCAGGGCGCTCGTCGACGCGCTCGTCGGCAGGGTGCCGAGCCACGCCGATCACCTCGGGCTGCTCCGGCTCCTCTACGCCCTGATGCGCGAGCTGCGGGCCAAGCCGAGGAACGAGGTCGAGCAGCACCTCGAGAACCCGGCGCAGTCCGAGATCTTCAAGGCGTTCCCGTCCGTCACCCGGGATCCCGGCCTGACGACCTTCATCTGCGACTATGCCCGCCTGATCCTGATCGGCAATGCGCGCCCTCATGAGATCGAGGCGCTGATGGACGAGGAGATCGGCACCCATCGGCGCGATCGCCTGAAGGTCTACAGCTCGCTCATGACCGTCGCGGAAGGGCTCCCCGCCCTCGGCATCGTCGCGGCGGTGCTCGGGATCGTGAAGGCGATGGGCGCCCTCGACCAGTCGCCCGCCCTGCTCGGGAGCCTGATCGGGGCGGCTCTGATCGGGACCTTCACGGGGATCTTCGTCTCCTACGGCATCGTCAGCCCGCTGGCGCACAAGGTGAAGGCCACGCGCGAATCCCAGTGGCGCGCCTACATCATCGTGAAGCAGACCCTGCTCGCCTACATGAACGGCGCCCTGCCGCAGATCGCGGTCGAGCACGGCCGAAAGGCGATCTCGTCGGCCGAGCGCCCGACCATCGACGAGGTCGAGAACGCCACCACCTCCGGCGGCTCGCGTGGCGAGACGGCGCAGCGCGAGCGAGAGGCCGCTTGAGCATGGACAAGATCCTTCCCGCGAACGAGATCCGCGACCGGCTTCTCGATGCGGCCGGGCTGTCGCTCGACCGCCTGCCGATGCTGCACGTCATCCTCGACCGCATCGCGACGTACAGCGCCGACCAGCTTCGGCACTTCGCCGCCTCGCCGATCTACTTCTCGCTGAGCGACGTCACGAGCCAGCGGCTCGGCGACATCCTCGACCCCTACGAGTCGAACGCCATCGCCGGCATCTTCCACGCCCCGGAGTGGGACAGCCACGTCCTCGTTGGCTTCGATCGGGACTTCATCTTCACGATCATCGAGGTCCTTCTCGGCTCGGACGGATCCGAGCCTCCGTCGGACGAGGAGCGGAACTTCTCCAACATCGAGCTGCGCGCGGCGCAGCTGATCTTCGATCAGATCGGCAAGGCGATGCAGGCCTCCTTCGCCCTCGTCGCGAGCACGCCGTTCGCGCTCGAGCGCATCGAGACGCGCATGGACTTCGCCGTCATCGGCCGGCGCAACAACCAGGCCGTCGTCGCCCGGTTCCTGTTGCAGGCGCTCAATCGCGGCGGCGAGATGTTCATCATCATCCCGCAGACCGTGCTCAACCCGATGCGCCAGAGCCTGGCGCGCGTGCGCGTCGGCGAAGCCTCCGCGCGGGATTCGCGCTGGACGAAGCAGATGGTCGGCGAGGTCCAGAAGACCTCCGTGTCGCTCCGCGCCATCCTGGAGGAGAAGTACCTGAGCCTCGGCGAGATCGCCGATCTCAAGGTCGGCCAGATCCTCAACCTGCAGGCGACGCCCCGCAGCCTCGTCAAGCTCGAGGGCAACGAGCAGGGCCTGTTCTGGTGCGACGTCGGGCAGGCGGATGGCTCCGTCGTGCTCCGCATCGACAGCTTCATCGATCAGGAACAGGAGTTTGTCGATGATGTTCTCGCTCGTTGAGGGCGCCCTGTTCGTCGCCCTCGTCGTGACGACGGCCTGCCTCCTGCCGATGTACCTCCGGCTCAAGCGCCTGGACCAGTACAACGCGCAGTACGGCGAGATGATCGGCGCGACCTCGCACACGCTGACGCAGGCGGCCAACGCCGTGCAGGGCTTCTCCGTGGATGGCCGGTCGATCCTCGAACGCCTCTCCCGCGAGATCGACCTCGCTGACGCGGCTCTCCGACGCCTGAGGGCGGAGCGGCTGGCCGCCACGGCCGCGCCGCCACTTGCCGGCCCCGGCGACGCCGCCGCCTGAGGGCGGCGACGCGCTCCGATTCCCCTTGCCATCAGGAGTCCATCATGACCGACACCATGACGTCCGCCGCCGAGCCGGCCGGGGGCCACAACGAGGCGGTCTTCTCCAAGATCGACATGGGGTCCCGCGAGGGACGAACCCGTGAGGAGCTGCTCGGCCATGGCCGCAACCTCGACTCGATCCTGCGCGTCCCCGTGATGATCCAGGTGGTCCTGGGCACGGCGACGATGGCGGTATCCAGCCTGATGAAGCTCGGTCGCGGCGCCATCGTGCCCCTCGACCACCGCGTCGGCGAGCCGGTCGACGTCGTGGTCAACGGCCGCGTCATCGCCCGCGGCGAGGTCGTCGTCGTCGAGGACGACAATTCCCGCTTCGGCGTCTCCCTGACGGAGATCATGGGGCCCCTGGCCACCGAACCCAACGCCTGACGGGGAGCTGAGGAGATGGCCGTCACCGCTGTGGGTAATGCCGTTCCGAGGCCGATGAGGGCCGTCGAGGAGGTCGCCGCGCTCCTCATCTCGATGAGCAAGGCCTCGGCGAGCCGCCTGGTCAAGTACTTCGACACGCGTGAGCTCAAGCAGATCACGCGCGCCGCCGCGCAGCTCGGCCCGATCTCGCGGCCGCAGATCGAGGCGCTCGTCGAGCGGTTCGCGGACGCGCTCTCGGACGGCGCCGGCTTGATCGGCACCGCCAGGGAGGTCGAGAAGCTGCTCGAAGGGATCCTCCCGGCCGATCAGGTCGCCGACATCATGGCGGACGTCCTGAGCCACACCAACCAGTCGATCTGGGAACGCATCTCCAACGGCTCCGAGCTCGCGCTCGCGGCCTACCTGATGCGGGAGCATCCGCAGACGGCGGCCCTGATCCTGTCGAAGGTCAGGCCGGCCTGCGCCGCGAAGGTGATGACGCAGCTCCCGGCGGAGTTCAGCAACTCGGTCATGCGCCGCATGCTGACATTCAAGCCGATCGTCGACGACACGATGCTCATCATCGAGAAGACGATCCACGAGGATTTCATGATCAACGTGTCGCGCAACGCCGGAACCGACACGCATGCGCGCATGGCCGACATCATCAACAAGATGGAGCGCAACCGCATGGAGGAAGTGCTCGACAATCTCGCGAAGTCGCGCCCGAAATCCGCCGAGATCCTGAAGGGGCTGCTCTTCACCTTCGACGACATCGTCCACATGACGCCTCGCGCGCGCACCACCCTGTTCGACCAGATCACCAACGATCGCCTGATCCTGGCGCTCAAGGGCACCGACAAGCCCCTGCGCGACGTCGTGCTGGGAGCCCTCGCCTCCCGCGTCCGCCGCCTAGTGGAGCACGAGCTCGACGGCGGCGAGCCCGCCTCGCAGAAGGAGGTGCTCGAAGCGCGTCGCGCGATCACCGATCAGGCGCTCGAGATGGCGGCCAGGGGCGAGATCGAGCTGAACGCCGCCGAGGCGGACAGCACCTACATCAGCTAGCCACCCACGGGCGCACGATCCGCGTCCCGCGGGATCGGCCCTCCGCTGCCGCGCGATCGCATCCTCGTCGCGCGCGGCGGCGTCCACCTTGCCGGAACCGTGGTCCAGGACGCCCGATCCTCATGTCCGACGACAAGGAGAGCAAGACCGAAGCCCCGAGCGAGAAGAAGGTCCACGATGCGATCGAGGAAGGAAACATCCCGTTCTCGCGGGAAGCGACGATCTTCGCATCGATCCTCGGCCTGCTCGTCGTCCTCGTCTTCTCGGCGCGCGAACGGACGCGCGTGTTCGTCGAGCGTCTCGCGCTCCTGATCGAGCAGCCGCGCAGCTTCTCCCTCGACAATGCGCAGGATGCGAGCCGCCTCATCCACGCCGTCGCCCTGGAGATGGGGGCGGCGCTCCTGCCTGCGCTGCTCGTCTTCCTGATCGCGGGCCTCGCCAGCTCGGCCTTCCAGAACATGCCGCGCGTCGTCGGCAGTCGCATTCAGCCGAAATGGTCGCGCGTCTCGCCGGCGGCCGGGTGGAAGCGGATCTTCGGCGTTCAAGGCTTCATCGAGTTCGCGAAGTCCGTCTTCAAGTTCCTGACGATCGGCGCGATGTCGGCGCTGGTCCTGCACGCCGATCGACAGAGAATCGTGGATGCCATGTTCGTTGACCCCGCCGGGCTGCCGGAACTTCTGCTGACGCTCTCGATCCGGCTGGTCTCCGCGGTGAGCGTGGCCACCATCCTTCTCGTCGCCGGCGACCTGGTCTGGCGCCGCGTGCGCTGGCGACGCGACCTCATGATGTCGCGCCAGGACATCAAGGACGAGTTCAAGCAGTCCGAGGGGGATCCGCTCGTGAAGGGGCGGCTGCGCTCCCTCGCGCAGGACCGTGCCCGCCGGCGGATGCTTTCGGCCGTGCCGCGCGCCACGATGGTGCTCGCCAATCCGACGCACTACGCGATCGCCCTGCGTTACGACCGGAGCGAGAACGATGCCCCCATCGTGCTCGCCAAGGGACAGGATCTGATCGCCCTGCGCATCCGCGAGATCGCCGAGAAGCACGGGATCACCGTGATCGAGGACAAGCCGCTCGCGCAGGCGATGTACCGCAGCGTCGAGATCGATCAGGCCATCCCACCGGACTTCTATCGCGCGGTGGCCAACCTTCTCGTCTTCGTCTTCAAGAATCGGTCGTGATCGTCGGAGGCGCCCGCCTCAGCCGACGATGAGGGGGGCGAAGCGCACGTCGTCGACCGTCCGCACGAGCGCATCGAGGCTCCGCCGGCTCGCCGCGATCAGGACGCCGCCGCAGACCCGCCGCTGCCCCGACATGCCGTAGCTCAGCACGGCCGCCGGCTGCATCGCCTCCGTCGGTCCCGCGACGAAGCCCTGGACCGCCGGGGACGGGCCGTTCCAGCCGCTGGTGACGCTCAACCCGCCGAACCGGCCCACCAGCATGCGCCCGACGATCGAGAGCCGCCGCCCGTCGCGCAGGCCGAAGGCGCGCTGCGGATCGGTCAACGCGACCACGACCTCGGGCGGGACATGCAGGAACCCTTCGAGAAACAGGGGGCGATCCGCGGTGGCGAAGGCGTCGAGCACCGCGATTCCGGACAGATCGTCGAGGAGGACGAAGGCTCGCGCGTGGCGGTAATCCGGGCCGTGCACCGTGGTGTCGATGATGTGGATCGAGGCGTCCCCGATCCGGGCCGTGGTTCGCGGCACGCCCGCCCCGGCGGTCGGCTCCCGGCCGTCGGGCAGCACGACGTTGTGCGCCCGCCCGCTCGCGAGGTAGCGCCCGAGCCGTCGCGGCTGCTGACTCTGGGAGCCGCCGGCCTCCGTGATCCAGCGAACCGCGCCGGTTCCGAAGGTGAAGGAGGTACAGTCGCGATGGTCCTGCGGATCGTGCCGCGGGCTGAAGTCGCTGGTGAACGAAGCCCAGCCCGTCGGGCCGCCGCGGCGGCGGGCGAGAACGCCCTGCACGACCGGATCTGCCGGTGCGTGATTCGTTGCGCCGCGTGGCGGAAACGCCATCCAAGGGCGGCCATATGCTGCGGTCAGGCGCGCGATCCACCCTTTGCAGTCGACGCGTGCGGGCGCATCCCCGAAGGGCGGCAGCGTCCCATCCGGCTCGAGGCACCCGACGAAGCCTTGCCACGCTGGCGCGAGGCGGTCCTCGAGATGATCGGCCAGGGCGATGGATGCGGGACGGGCACGCAGGATCGGGACCATGGCGAGGGCGAGCGTCAGCAGCTCGAGGCTCTGATGGTAGGACGGCTCCGCCAGGGGCGCGTCGGGTCCGAGACGCGCGTCGAAGCCGCGCCGGAGGGCGGCCATCGCCAGCGCCTCCCAATGCGCCGCCAGGGGAAAGGTCGGAAGCGCACGGGCAATCCCGAGCAGCGAGGCGGCGGCCTGGAGCTCGAGCAAATTGCCTGCCAGCGTGTTCTGGCCGAGGATCTCGGCCAGCGCGAGGCCGTGCTGGACGACCTCGCCGCCGAGAATGCCGAGCCCCGTCGCATCGGCTTCGTCGGCGGCAGCCAGGACACCTGCCAGCACGCCGAGAAGCGCTTCCGCGCGTCGCGCGAGGCAGGCCGGATGCAGGCTCAGCGGATCGGCGGGCTGCCCCCATGGGTTGGCACGCGACCACGCGAGGCAAAGCTCGACCGCGCGCCTGCGCATTGCGCGATCTTCGCCGGCGGTCGCCGGGTGCAGCCACGACAGGGATTGAAAGGCGATTCGCCAGGCCGGCGCCGAGAACGGATCGGCCCGCCAATCCGGGTGCTCGGGAAGGGGCCAGGCCGGCCAGTGGGCCAGCCGAAGATGCTCCGCCGTCCAGCCCGTCGCGTCGGGCCCGGCTCTGGCGACATCGCACGATCGGAGGGGCGCGTGCGGTTCCGCCGACGCGACGTGATCGAGGTCGAGCCGAAGCGGCGCGGTCGACGGCGGACCTTGCGTCGTGCCGTCGGCGGGAGCCAGACGACTCAGCGCGTGCGCGAGCACCGATTCGACGGACGTGCCCGCCGCGTTCGCGAGCGCTTCGAGGCGCAGGTCGTGGCCGAGCGACACCTCGGGCGCCGAGGGCATCGCCAGGATCGCAGAATCGTCCCAGGCGGCGAACCCGGCATCCAGGGTGACGGCCCCCGGCGGGGGGACGAGCGCGACGGTGAAGCGGTAGGCGTCGCCATGGACAGGAATGCCGACGAAGGCCGGGAGCGACGGCGTCGCCATGACGTCGGGGTAGGGCGGGGCGATCAAGGCGCCGGCCCGGTCGCGGTAGGCGATGGCGACGAAGGCCCCGTCCGACGCTTCCGTGCGAACGAGCTGCCCCCTGAGCGTGATCGGCCGGCCCGGCACCAGGCCGTAATGGAACCACGTCGGCTCACGGCCCAGGACGATGCGATTGCGCCCGAGGGGGGGCGTCGTCCCGGCCTCCGCGCCGGATCCGGGCATATCGACGGGCATCTGCCGCAGGATCGGATCGGCGACATGGACGACGTGGCTGTTACGCCAGCTGCGGATCGTGACGACGACCTGGCACGCGGGCGCGGGTAGATGGAAGCACAGGCGTAGGTCGGGGAGGGTGCGGGCCGAGCCACCAAGGGGGCCGGCGAGCCAGGCACCGTGGGCGTCCATCCCGGTCTGCTGCAGACCGGGAACCCGCCCGAAATCGATGCCGGAGCCGTCGGGCGCGCGAAACTCGATGCCGACGGCGGCAAAGTCGCCGACGTCGACCGCTTCCTCGGCGGGGTCGGCGCGCACTGAAGGGGGTCAAGGCCGCCCGGGTTCACATCGTCATGCCGGATCCGGGCTCGTTCCGGCGCGAGCAGCAGCCGGCCACGGCTTCGGTGGTGGTCCGGACCGAGCCGCCGAACGATGTCGGCTCCGCCCAGGCCATCCGACAGCTCGTCGCGACCGCCATTCCCAGCATGAAGTCGAGCAAGGTGACCGTGCTCAATACCGACGGGACGGTGCTGCTGTCGGGCGACGATCCCTCCAGCGCGCCGGCCGGCCGGATGGCGACGCTGGAGCATCTCGTCAACAGCGAGATCCAGGACAACATCCGTCGCACGCTCACACCCTATCTCGGCGTGAACAACTTCGAGGTGAGCGTCGTCGCGCGGCTGAACACGGACAAGGTCCAGACCAACGAGACGGTCTTCAATCCGGACCAGAAGGTCGAGCGGTCCGTCCGCGCCGTGAAGGAGGCGGAGACCACGCAGAATCGCGGTGCCCAGAAGCCGACGACGGCGCAGCAGAACCTGCCGGATCAGCGGGTCCGGGCGGAGGGCGGCGAGACTTCCAGCGCGGACAACCAGCGTCGGGAGGAGCTGACGAACTACGAGATCTCCTCGCGCACCACCCAGACCGTGAGCGACGGCTACGCCGTCAAGAACCTCTCGATCGCCGTGCTCGTGAACCGCGCCCGGCTCCAGGCCCTCTCAGACGGGAGCCCCGCCGCGGCGGCGGAGAAGAAGCCCGAGGCGCAGATCACGGAGATCGAGCAGCTCGTCGCGTCCGCGGCAGGCGTCAACCTGGCGCGCGGCGACCAGCTCAAGGTGGCCGCGGTCGGCTTCGTCAACGATGGGCAGCCCCTGGAGCCGGTTCCGTCCCTGAATCCGTCCGAGATCCTGATGCGTCAGTCCGGGACCCTCATCAACGCTGCGACGATCCTGATCGTCGGGTGCCTTCTGATCTGGTTCGGCCTGCGCCCCGCCGTCACCGCGATCCTCGCCCGCCCGTCGGAAGCCGAGATCGAGGCAGCGCTCCCGGCACCGGACCACGTGTCCGTGCTCGAAGCGTTGCAGGCGCCGAGCAGCGAGCCGCCGGTCGCCCCGAACCTCCTCGAGAACCTGACGGAGAAGGTGATCCGCTCTCCCGTCCGGCGACTGGAGCAGATGGTCGAGCAGGATGAGGAGCAGGTCGCCAAGGTCCTCAAGCAGTGGCTCACCCGCGAGGAGATCGCGTGATGGCCATGGCCGTACCCGCCTGGACGGACTTCTCGTCGCGCATCGCCCGCCCGGCCTCGCCGTTCGCACCGCTCACCACCAAGCTCGCGGGCAGGGACAGGCCCGTGGCCGAACCGGAGCAGGCGCCGGATCCGGCAGCGCTCGTGGCGGCGGCGCGGGCCGAGGGGCGCCGCGAAGGCGAGGCACGCGCGCGCCTCGCCGGAGATCAGGCCCTGGCCGCCAGCGCGCAGGCCCACGTCGATGCGCTGGCGGCGGAACGCCGCCGCTGGGCGGAGGCCGAGGCCGCGACCCTCGCCGCCGGCTTCTCCGAAGCGATCCGCGCCCTGGAAGACCGGCTCGCCGAAAGCACGGCCCGCGTCCTGCTGCCGTTCCTGGCGGAGGGCCTGCGCCGCGAAGCTCTCCGCGAGCTGACGGCGATCGTGTCTCCCCTGACGGCGGAGGGCCGCTACGCGACGCTGTCGGTCGCCGGGCCGGCGGATCTCGTCGGCACGCTCGGGGAGCGCCTGGGGCTGGCGGAGGACGCGGTCGCCATCCGCAGCGATGGCCCCGTCGATGCGCCCGGCCGACGCCGTCACCGTGCCGGTGTTGGTCAGCCCGCCCGCGATCGTGCCCGAGGTGGTGAAGCGCGCCGCGTTGCCCACGCCGCCGGCCAAGCTTCCGCTGTTGGCGAGCGTGCCGCCCGCGACGACGGTCGTCCCGGTGAAGGTATTGAGGCCCGACAGCGTCAGCGTGCCGGCACCCAGTTTGACCAGGCCGCCGGGTCCTGACAGCGCTTGGCCGACGGTGAAGGTGTGGCCCGCCTCGGCGATGTCGAAGCCGCCACCGCCCGGTCCCCAGGTGATGGCGCGGGCGGTGGCGGCAAAGCCGGTTCCGGTGACCCGCAGGATGCCGCCGTCGAAGCTCAGCCCCCCGGAAGGGGCGCCGAGATTGGCTTCGCGCGACACCGAGAGCGTGCCGGCCGCAACCGTGGTGTTGCCCGAGTAGGTGTTGGTGCCGGTCAGGACCAGCGTGCCGGAGCCGAGCTTGACGAGGCCGGCGGTGCCGGCGACCGGGCTGGCGATCGTCGCCGTGTCGCCGGTGGCGACGACCTCGATGGGGGTCGTATTCGCGGCAAGCGTCAGCGGATCGCCGGAGAGGACGTACCCGCCCACGTCGAACCGAAGCCGGGAGGCGAGGATCGGACCGCTCGAGGCGTCGAGGCTCACGGAGCCGCCGACCGTTCCGAACACGGCGGACCGGCCGTTCCACTCGTCGTTGATCGAGCCGCCGGCCCGGGCCCAGTTCTCCGCGGAGGTAGCGGCGGTCCAGGTGCCGCCGCCCCCGCCGGCCCGGCCATCGGCCATCGCGGTGTCGCCATCCCAGGCCTGCACCTCCGGGATCGGCGTCGCCACGCGGAAGACGAGAAATTGCGTTTTTCCCTGTGAGGCGCTGTAGTTGTTGTCCGAGACGAGGACCAGGCTGTCATGCCCGTCCGGCAGTTTCGGTCCGAAGGTCATGCCTTCGACGTTGTCGATCTTCGTTCGGTAGGTGTTGAGCGTGCCGGCAAGGCTGGCGCTGTCGAAGATCAGCGTCTTCCGCGTCAGGTCGAAGGCGCCGGTGCCATTCAACTTATCGATGGCCTGAACGTCCGTGGCTCCGGCCGTGTCGACCCGATAGATCCGAATGGAATTGTGCGAGACGCCCTGCGGATTGGCCGTCGCGCTCGTGCCGTCGAAGGCGCGCTCCATCACGAGGAAGGACGTGTCGCCGAGGGAGAGGATCTCCGATACGCCGTTGTTCGTGCTCCCGATCCCGACGGGCGGATTGCCGATGCCCGGCAGGGAATCCAGCTTGTAGGCGTATTGCGTCGTGGTTCCGTCCTTGGCGAACACCGTGATCCGGGTGAGGTTGGATGCGTCGCCGGAAAGCGCGTTCTCCATCGAGATCGCGTAGCGGCCGGAGGGTGTGAAGGTCGAGCCTTCCAGGCTGCTGTTGACCAGGGAGCGCCCGGCGATGTTGGCCGGTATGGCGGCGGAGATTGTCGTGCCGTCGGCCTGCCGGTGATGCACGCCCGGCGGCGACCCTTCCGTCGTGTACCAGACGCCATTCCCGGTCGGGTCGTAGCGGATCGATTCGATGTCGTCCTGTCCCAGGCGCGTGACACCGGTGATGCTGAGCCCGAACCCGGGTTGCCCCGGCGCAAAGTTCGGGACCAACGTGTAGTAATGCGTATCCTGGCCTGCGGCGCCGTGGTCGGATTGGCTGATGAACGTGTTGCTGATCGGGTTGTAGTCGATCCCGGACAGGCCGCCGATCGTCGTGCCGCCGAAGGTCGTGCCGGTCGGAATGTCGGTTTGGCTTAGGAATCGGATCGAAGCCAGGTCCGACCGATCCGGAATCGAGAACGCCGGGAAGCTCTGGGCGCTCGCGCGTTCCGGAAGCCATGACAGCATCGCGGCCGCGGAGAGGGCCGTCTTGGCACAACGTTTCATCGTGGCATCTCATGGATCGGAGCGGCAAAGGATGCTGGAACAGCCAAGCATCGTCGTTTCGATGCGAGGCAGATATGATGATCATTGATTGGATTTACTTGGTATGACACCAAAACGGTTGGCGAATCTCGCAGCGCAAGACCGGAAGAACGGTACGCATAGGCATCGCGAACCGGTGGATCAGGCCGCCGATCCGGCCCAGTGAGGCGGTTCATGGCTCAGAACCGGTAGGTGAAGTTTCCCTTGACGGCGTGGTCCTCGGCGCGGGACCCGACTTGGCCGGTGTAGGCGATGCCCAGGGTGGCGGCGGCCGAGACCCGCAGGTCGAGGCCGGCTTCCGCCACGAGGGCGTCGCGGTCGATCGGGATGCCCGCGGTGAGGAAGGCCGGGCCGGTGGCGCCGAAGGCCAGCAGCGC
>NZ_JAKSYF010000071.1:0-17239 GCF_022829745.1 Methylobacterium sp. E-016 | reverse complement strand
TTCTCCATCAGCCCGCGCAGGGCCATGATCTCGTCGGTCATCGGGGGTCTCTCGGGTTCGGGGTTGGTCGTCGCAACCCGACCCTACCCGGCAACCGCCGATGACCACCCCTCAGCTACACCACCGCCTGGGACACGACCCCACGAGGTCGCTCCGGCGAACGGACCGCTCCACGGCCTGACCAACCTCGGCGAGACCCTCGGGCTCGGCCATCTCGGGGAGACCGGAAACCTTCTGACCGATCTCGGCGGCGTCGCCGCGAACCCGACCGGCACCGAGGCGGTCGGTCCGCTGCTGACCGATGCCGGCGGCGTCGCCGCCGCCGCCGGAACGCTGGCGGAGATGGTCGGCGCGGTGCCGGCATCCGGCAACGGCCTCGTCGGCAGCGGCAGCATCCTCGGCCCCGCGACCAACATCCTGAACCAGGCCGTCCTCGACGTGCACGCCACGCTCGAGACCGTCGGCCACCAGATCCCGGTTCTCAATGGGCCGATCCACGCCGTCACCGGCCTCGGCGAAACCCTCGGGCTCGGCCATCTCGACACCGCGGGCAACCTGCTGACCGACGTCACCACCCTGCCCGGTTCCCTCCTCGGCGGCGGCGGCCTCCAATCCGCGACGCCGGTCCTCGGCGATCTCGGCCACGTTCTCGGGTCGGTCGATACGCTGGTCGGCTCGCTGACCGGTGCGGCGAGCGCCGGCGGCCTGCTGTCCGGGGACGGGCTGCTCGCGCCGGTAACGAACCTCGCCAACGGCGCGGTCCTCAACATTCACGCGACGCTGGAGAACATCGGCCACGAGATCCCGCTCCTGAACGATGCGCTGCACGGCCTGACCAACCTCGGCGAGACGATCGGCCTCGGCCATCTCGGCGAGAGCGGAAACCTCGTGACCGACGTCGTGGCCCTGCCCGGCAATCTCCTCGGCGGCGAGGGTCTGGCGGCGCTGTCGCCGATCCTCGGCGATGTCGGCGCGGTGACGAACGCGGCCGGAGGTCTTCTCGGAGGCGTCACCGGTCTCGTGGGCGGACTGGGCGGACTGGGCGGCCTGACCGGCGGCGGCACGAGCGCCACGGGCACGCTCCTCGGCGCCGGCGCTCCGCTGCAGCCGGTGGGCGACCTCGCCAACGGGGTCATCGACGGCATCCATGCCGGCCTCGAGCAGATCGGCCACGACGTGCCGATCCTCAACGACACGCTGCATTCGGTGATCGGGCTCGGAAATACCGTCGGGCTGGGCGAGCTCGGCGGCACCAGCAACCTCCTGACGGACACGGTCAACCTGCCGGGCGCGATCCTGAGCGGAAACGCACCGGCGGCGATCGGGCAGATCGTCGGCGATGTCGGGCACGTGGTCGACGCCGCGGGCGGTGTCGTCGGCTCCGCCACCGGGATCCTCGGCGGCCTCGATGGTCTCGGTGCCGGAGGGATCGCGACCGGCACGCCCGTCGACGGGCTCCTGACTCCCGTCACGTCGGTCGTCGGCGGGCTGACCGGCGCCGCCGGCACGGGCACCACGGGTGCGCTCCTCGGCGCCGGCGCTCCGCTGCAGCCGGTGGGCGACCTCGCCAACGGGGTCATCGACGGCATCCATGCCGGCCTCGAGCAGATCGGCCACGACGTGCCGGTCCTGAACGATCCCATCCATTCGGTGATCGGGCTCGGCAACACCGTCGGGCTGGGCGAGCTGGGCGACACCAGCAACTTGCTGACGGACGTCGCCAACCTGCCGGGTGCCGTTCTGACCGGCAGCGGACCGGCGGCGGTCGGGCAGGTCGCGGGCGATCTCGGGCACGTCGCGGACGCCGCGAGCGGCGTCCTCGGCTCCGTGACGGGGGCCCTCGGCGGTGTCGGCGGGGCCGGCGCGGGCACGCCGCTCGACGGCGTTCTCTCGCCGGTGACCGGCATCCTGGGCAGCGCCGGCGGCGCATCCAATCCCGTCGGCGGCCTCCTCGGCGGTCTCACCAGCGGTTCGGCGGACGATGCCGGGACCCATCCCCTGATCGACGTGGCGGCCGGCCCGGCGACGCCGACGCCGGCGGCGAATCTCGCGGTGCTGACCCCGAGCGCGGACCCGGCCCACACCGTCCAGGCGAGCGCGATCGCGGTGCCGGCCGATCAGCCCGGCCTGCTCCATGCCGGCCTGCTCTCGGGCGACGGCATCGTCTTCCCGCAGGCCGGCGGCGGGGGCGGAGATGCGCTCGTCGGCCACCTCCTCGACGTCGCCCCCACGGCGACCGCAGCGGCGGATGCGGGGGCCTCGCACGGGCTGCCCCTCGATCTCGGGATCGCGGCGATCAATCTCGGCGGCCACGTCGACGCCGCGCATGTCGACCCGACGCCGCACACCGCGACGACCGGGATCCACCTCCTCGGCCTCTGACCCATCCGAGCCCTCGCCGCCCGACGCGGCGGGGGCTTCCTCTTCCGCCGACTTGCCCTGCCGAATCGTCTCTGCCTGATCCTGCAAGCCGGGGAACCGTCTCGTGATCGACGAACGTGTGCTGCGTATCGCCAAGCGCCGGGAATTCTGGGCTGCCGCCAGAGCCGGGCGCGCCTCGCTGGCGACCGTGATGATCGTCAGCGGCCTCATCAACCTGCTGATGCTGACCGCGCCGATCTTCATGCTGCAGGTCTACGACCGGGTGCTGCCGAGCCGCAGCATCGCGACCTTGGTCGGGCTGGCCGGCATCGCGCTGATGCTGTTCCTGATCCAGAGCGTGCTGGAGGTGTTCCGCGCCCGGATCCTGTCGCGGTTCGGGCGCCTCGTCGACGAGCGCCTCGGCGCGCGGATCTTCCGGACCCTGCTGGTCCGTGGGTCGGAGACGCCGCGGGGCGACGACGGCCCGCAGGCGCTGCGCGACCTCGACACGGTGCGCGGCTTCCTGTCGAGCATGGCGTTCACCGCTTTCTTCGACCTGCCGTGGGTGCCGCTCTACATCGCGGTCTGCTTCCTGTTCCATCCCTGGCTCGGCACCGCGATCGCCGGCGGCGCGGTGGTCCTGTGCCTGCTGACGATCCTGACCGACTGGGCCTCGGCCGGCCCAACCCGCGAGGGCGTCCGGGTGGCCGGCGAGCGACGCGCCTTCACCGACATGGCGCACCGCACGGCGCCGCTGCTCTCGGCGCTCGGCATGCGCGCGCGGATCGCGACCCTGTGGCAGGCCCGGGCGCGCCGGAACCTCGATGTGGCGACCGACGGCAACGACCTCGCCATCGGCTTCGGCGCGACGGCGCGCCTGATGCGCACCGTGCTGCAATCGGGCATCCTCGGCCTCGGCGCCTACCTCGTGGTGCGCGAGGAAGCGACCGCCGGCGTGATGCTGGCCGCGACCATCCTCTCGGCCCGGGCGCTGGCGCCGGTCGATCTCGCCATCGCGAACTGGAAGTCGTTCTCGGCGTCGCGCCAGGCCTGGACCCGCATCGTCGCCTTGCTGCCGCCGCGGGAGCCGGCCGCCCTCACGCCGCTGCCGGCGCCGCGGGAGAGCGTGCGCGTCACCGCCCTGTCGATCGCCGTGCCGGGCACCGACACGCTGGTGCTGCACGACGTCAACGTGGCGCTCGCCCCCGGAAGCGCGCTCGGCGTGATCGGCCCGAGCGGATCGGGCAAGTCCACCTTCGCCCGCGCCCTCGTCGGCCTGGCGCGGCCGAGCCGCGGCGTGATCCGCCTCGACGGCGCCGCCATCGACCAGTGGGACCCCGACGCCCTCGGCCGTTCGATCGGCTACCTGCCGCAGGACATCGAGATGTTCGACGGCACCATCGCCGAGAACATCACCCGGTTCGATCCCAAGCCGGACCCGGAGGCGCTGCTCTCGGCCGCGAAGGCGGCCGGCGTCCACGAGGTCGTGCTGCGCCTGCCCGGCGGCTACGATGCCCGCGTCGGCGCCGGCGGCCTCGGCCTCTCGGGCGGCCAGCGCCAGCGGATCGCCCTGGCGCGCGCGCTCTACGGCGACCCGTTCCTCGTCGTCCTCGACGAGCCGAACTCCAACCTCGACGTCGAGGGCGACCGCGCCCTGTCGGCCGCCGTCCAGGCGGTACGCGCCCGCGGCGGCATCGCCGTGGTGATCGCCCACCGCCCGAGCGCGCTGACCGCGGTCGACCGCATCCTCGTCCTCGGCGACGGCCGCGTGCAGCTGCACGGCCCCCGCGACGACGTCCTGGCGCAGCTGAGCGCGCTCACCCGGCAGACACCGACGAGGGTCGCATGACGAAGGCCGACACGCCGAACCGGCCCGAGCCGGATCCGACGCGCGACACCCGGCGCTCCCTGCGCCGGCACATCGCCGGCGTCGCCACGATCATCGCGGTCGCGACCGGCGCCGGCGCCTGGACCGCGGCGACGGAGCTGTCCGGCGCGATCATCGCCACGGGCTCGCTCGTGGTGGAGAGCAACATCAAGAAGGTGCAGCACCCGACCGGCGGCGTGGTCGCCGAGCTGCCGATCGAGGAGGGCGCGCGCGTCCAGGCCGGCGACCTGCTGATCCGCCTCGACGCCACGACGGCGCGGGCCACCTACGACAGCGTTACCAAGAGCCTGTGGGAGATCGCCGCCCGCAACGCCCGCCTGGAAGCCGAGCGCGACGGCCGCGACGAGGTCGCGTTCCCCAAGGGCCTCGCCGAAGCCGGACCCGAGGTCGCCCGCATCGTCGAGGGCGAGCGCAAGCTGTTCCACTTCCGCCGCGACGCCCGCGAGGGGCAGAAGGCGCAGCTGCGCGAGCGGATCGGGCAGCTCAAGGAGGAGATCAAGGGGCTCGTCGAGCAGTCGGTCGCCAAAGAGCAGGAGACCGCGATCATCGGGCGCGAGTACGAGGGCGTCGAAGGCCTTTGGAAGAAGAACCTCATCCAGCTGACGCGCCTGACCAGCCTCGAGCGCGACATCTCCCGGCTGAAGGGCGAGCGCGGCGTGCTGGTCGCCAACATCGCGCAGACCAAGGGCAAGGTCTCCGAGACCGAGCTTCAGATCATCCAGCTCGAGCAGAACCTGCGCAGCGACGTCGCCAAGGAGCTGGCGGAGAACCGCGCCAAGGCCGCGACCCTGACCGAGCAGAAGATCACCGCCCTCGACCAATTGCAGCGCATCGACATCCGCTCGCCGCAGACCGGCTACGTGCACGAACTGTCGGTCCACACCCGCGGCGGCGTGATCGCGCCGGGCGAGCCGATCATGCTGATCGTTCCGACGGCCGATTCCCTGGTGGTTGAGGTGCGCGTCGCCCCCCAGGACATCGACCGGCTCCAGACCGGCCAGGCCGCGGGCCTGCGCTTCCCGAGCTTCGACCAGCGCACCACGCCGGAGCTGAACGGACGCGTGACCCGGATCGCCGCCGACGTGAGCGAGGATAAACGTACCGGCAGCTTCTACTATCTCGTGCGCCTCGGGGTGACGAAGGACGAGCTCGGCCGGCTGGACGGCGCCAAGCTGATGCCCGGCATGCCGGTGGAAGCGTTCATCCGCACCGCAGACCGCACCGTGCTCTCCTACCTGACCAAGCCCCTCGTCGATCAGGCACGCCGCGCGTTCCGCGAGAAATAGGCGACCGATTCCCCCGTCGCGGACGGCAGGCTCGCCGATGCGGCCTGCCGCCCGGTCGATCACGCCTGGGTCGCGGTGCCGACCCGGTCAAGGTCCGCCAGCGCGTCGTCCGGCAGGTGGAGCGCGGCGGCGGCGAGGTTCTCGCGCAGGTGCGCCAGCGAAGCGGTCCCCGGGATCAGCAGGATGTTGGGCGACCGGTGCAGCAGCCAAGCGAGCGCCACCTGCAGCGGCGTGGCATCGAGCCGTTCGGCCACCGCGGACAGGCCCGCGGATTGCAGCGGGCTGAAACCGCCGAGCGGGAAGAACGGCACGTAGGCGATGCCGTCCCGTGCCAGCGCGTCGACGAGCGCGTCGTCGCCGCGATGGGCGAGGTTGTAGTGGTTCTGCACGCATGCGATCTCGCAGATCCGGCGTCCCTCGGCGACCTGGGTCGGCGTCACGTTGGACAGGCCGATGTGCTGGATCAGCCCTTGCCGCTGGAGCTCGGCGAGCGCCGTCAACGGCGCCTCGATCGACCCTTCGGCCGGCCCGTGCCCGTCGCCGAGCATGGCCCGGAAGTTCACCACCGCCAGCCGGTCGAGCCCGAGATGGCGCAGGTTGTCGTGGACGGCCGCCGCGAGGTCGGCGTCGGACGCGGCCGGGTTCCACGACGCATCGGAACCGCGCCGCGCGCCCACCTTGGTGACGATCGTGAGGTCGTGCGGATACGGGCCGAGCGCGTCCCGGATCAGCTGGTTGGTGACGTGGGGTCCGTAGAAGTCGCTGGTGTCGATGTGGTCGACGCCGCTCGCGACCGCCTCGCACAGCACGGCGAGCGCCGCGTCGCGATCCTTGGGCGGTCCGAAGACGCCCGGCCCGGCGAGTTGCATCGCGCCGTACCCGAGGCGCTTCACGGAACGGTGGCCGATCCGAAACGTGCCGGCCTGATCGATGAGGGACATGGTGCTTCTCCTGTGACCCGACCTAACTGGACGTTGCGACCGTGCGCGAGAATGGGGCACAATCCGCACAAGCTGTGCGGATGGGCGAACGATGAAGGCCGATCTCGGAGCTCTCGACGCGTTCCTCGTCGTCGCGCGCGGGCAGGGTTTTCGCGAGGGCGCACGCATGAGCGGCGCCAGCGCGTCGAGCCTGAGCGAGGCGGTTCGGCGGCTCGAGGACAGGCTCGGCGTCCGCCTCCTCAACCGCACGACCCGTAGCGTGGTGCCGACGGAAGCCGGGGAACGGCTGCTGGAGCGGCTCGGCCCGGCCTTCGCAGAGATCGAGGCGGCGCTCGACGTGGTGAACGGCTTCCGCGACCGGCCGGCTGGGACGCTGCGGCTCAACGTGCCGGTCAGCGCCGCGCGCCTTGTGCTGCCCGCGATCGTTCCGGGTTTCCTCGCCGCCTATCCCGAGATCCGTCTCGAGGTCCTGGCCGAGGACGGCTTCGTCGACGTGCTCGCCGCCGGATGCGACGCGGGCATCCGCTACGACGAGCGCCTGGAGCAGGACATGATCGCGGTTCCGATCGGGCCGCGCGTGCAGCGCTTCGCGACCGCTGCGGCGCCGGCCTACCTCGCGCGTCACGGCCGGCCCGAGCATCCGCGCGACCTCCTCGGCCATGCCTGCCTGCGCGGCCGCTTCCCGAGCGGGGTCGAGATGGCCTGGGAGTTCGAGCGTGACGGCGAGACCGTGAAGGTCGATCCGGCAGGGCCGCTGCTCGTGCGCGTCGGGGCCGCGACCGACCTTGCCGTCGAGGCGGCGATCGCGGGGACCGGCGTCATCACCCTGTTCGAGGACTGGTTGAGGCCGCACTTGGCCAGCGGGGCATTGGAACCGGTCCTCGAAGCGTGGTGGCCGCGCTTCTCGGGGCCCTACCTGTACTATCCGGGCCGGCGACTCGTGCCGGCCCCGCTGCGCGCCTTCGTCGACTTCATCAGGCACCCGAAGACCGCTTGATCGCGGGCGCGGCCGCGCGGCGAGCGGAAGGGGCGCACGGCGCGCCGGCACGACGCGAGCGCACCCCGCCGAGCACCCGAGGGCCGTCGCCGATCGAGCCTGGGGACCGCCTGTCCCGCCGGAGCGTGGCCGCTTGCGTGCGAGCCGGGCGGCTGCGTATACCAGATACAAGCTGCGCCCTCGTCCGGCGCAAAAACAAGAACCGAACGCTCAGGGATGAAACCATGCCGCGCAGAATATTGATCCTGGGGGCGTCATACGGCTCGCTGCTTTCGACGAAGCTGCTGATGGCCGGGCATGATGTGACCTTGGTCTGCCGTCGGAAAACCGCGGACCTGATCAACAGCCAGGGCACCGAAGTCCGCATCAAGCTGCGCGACGAGGCCACGCACCGGTCGTTTCATTCCCGTGACCTGCCGGGCAAGGTCGACGCGATGCCGCCCGAGGACGTCGACGTCTCGCGCTACGATCTCGTCGGCCTGGCGATGCAGGAGCCGCAGTACAACAACCACACGATCCGCGTGCTGATGATCAAGATCGCCGCGGCCAAGCTGCCGTGCCTGTCGATCATGAACATGCCGCCGCTGCCGTATCTCGATCGGATCCCGGCGCTCGCGAAGATGGACCTGCGCGAGGCCTACACGAATGCCGGCGTCTGGGACCGCTTCGAGCCGGGCCTGATGTCGTTGTGCTCGCCCGATCCGCAGGCGTTCCGCCCGCCCGACGAGGGCGCCAACGTCCTGCATGTCGGGTTGCCGACGAACTTCAAGGCGGCGACCTTCGCCGATCCCGCGCACAACGCGCTGCTCCGCGAGCTCGAGGCGGACATCGACGCGGTGCGCGTCGAGGGCCAGGACGTTCCGGTCAAGCTCAAGGTGTTCGACTCGCTGTTCGTGCCCCTGGCGAAGTGGTCGATGCTGCTCACCGGCAACTACCGCTGCATCACGCCCCAGGCGCCGCGCTCGATCCGCGACGCGGTGCACGGCGACCTCCCCCTGTCCCGCACGATCTACGAGCATGTCGACGCGGTGGCCCGACGGCTCGGTGCCGACCCGAGCGATCAGGTCCCGTTCGAGAAGTACGCCAAGGCGGCCGAGGGCCTGCTGAAGCCTTCGTCGGCCGCCCGGGCGGTCGAGAGCGGCGCGCCCTACATCGAGCGTGTCGATCTGCTGCTGAAGCTGATCTCGCACCAGCTCGACATGCCGGATGCCGAGATCGACCGAACGGTCGAGATCGTGGACCGGAAGCTCGACGAGCGCATCATCCCGGGCTGAGCGGCCCGGTCCGGCCCGTCTCACCGAAGCGCGGCCGGACCTCGCTCGCCCGTCGGGATCATGTACTCCTCGACGGGATCCGACGGCTTGTGGAGCCCCCCGTGACGCCGAGCCCGGACGCGGCTCGGGCCGCGTGCTTCAGGCTTGGCCCGTTGCCGGAGCGTCCGGGCGCGATCAGGATCGCAGCACGGGGTCCGCCGGTCGGATCGATCGGATCACGGGAGCGGCCGGACCATGTCGGAGGGATCGCCGACCCCGTTCATTCTGAACCGCCTCGACCTCAAGACGCTGCGGCTGTTCGCGGCGATCTGCGAGGAGGGCACGCTCAACGGCGCGGCGCGCCGGGCCGCGATCGCCCCCTCCGCCGTGAGCAAGCGGCTCGCCGAGCTGGAGCGCGCGCTCTGCTGCGAGCTGCTCATCCGCGAGCCACGGGGCATGCGGCCGACGCCCGCCGGGGAGACGCTGCTGCACCACACCCGCCGGATGCTGGGGTCCGCCGAGCAGATCGCGCTGGAGCTCGCGGAGCACGCCAGCGGGCTCCGCGGCTTCGTCCGCGTGCTCGCGAACCTCTCGGCGATCGTGCAGTTCCTGCCCGAGGACCTGCAGGCGTTCCTGGCGGCGCAGGCCCGCATCGGGATCGACCTGGAGGAACGGCCGAGCGGCGGCGTGGTGGCCGGCGTGGAGGAAGGAGCGGCCGATCTCGGCATCTGCGCCGGCAGCACCGATCCGCGCTCCCTCGTCGCCCACCCCTATCGGAGCGACCGCCTCGTGCTCGTCGTGCCCGCCGGCCACCCGCTCGCCGGCCGCGACGCGGTCGCGTTCGCCGACACCCTCGACCACGACCATGTCGGCATGCACCGCGAGAGCTCGATCTACGGCACGCTCCGCGACGAGGCCCGCCGCCTCGGGCGGCCGCTGCGCCTGCGCGTTCACGTGCCGAGCTTCGACGCGATCTGCCGCATGGCGCAGGCCGGGATGGGGCTCGGCGTGGTGCCCGAGCGGGTGCACGCCCTGCTCGGCCCGCAGATGAACGTCGTCGCCGTGCCGCTCACCGACCCGTGGGCGCGGCGGACCCTGAGCCTCGTCGTCCGCCCGGGCACGCAATCGCCGGCGGCGGCCGTCCTGTTCGATCACCTGCGCCGGGCAGGCGGGGATTGAGAGGGGCGCCTGCGTTCGCCTTCGGAGAACGCGGGGTGATGCATCGCGTTTGGACAGCGTGCACCCGATCCAATACCGATCGACCCAAAGACAATGGAGGGAACGGCCATGCCAGGCACCGGCGAAGCATCGCCTAAGGGTCCGCTCGACGGGATCCGGGTCCTCGAGCTCGGCCAGCTGATCGCGGCACCGTTCGCCACCAAGATCCTGGCCGAGTTCGGCGCCGAGGTGATCAAGGTCGAGTCGCCGGGGGACGGCGATCCCCTGCGCAAGTGGCGCAAGCTGCACGAGGGAACCTCGCTCTGGTGGTACCTGCAGTCTCGCAACAAGAAGTCGATCGCGATCAACCTGAAGGCGCCCGATGGGCTGGCGGTGGTCAAGGACCTCGTGCGGAGCGCCGACGTGGTGGTCGAGAACTTCCGGCCCGGCGGCCTGGAGAAGCTCGGCCTCGGCTGGGACATGCTCTCGGAGCTGAACCCCAAGCTCGTGATGGTGCGCATCTCCGGCTACGGCCAGACCGGGCCGTATCGCGACCGGCCGGGCTTCGGCGCGATCGGCGAGTCGATGGGCGGCATCCGCTTCACCACCGGCAGCCCGGACAGCCCGCCCGCCCGCGTCGGCGTCAGCATCGGCGACACCCTGGCCTCGCTCCACGGGGTGATCGGCGCGCTGATGGCGCTGCTCCACGTCAAGACCGCCGGCGGCCAGGGCCAGGTCATCGACGTCTCCCTCGTGGAGAGCGTGTTCAACGTGATGGAGAGCCTGGTCCCGGAATACGACCTGCTCGGCGAGGTCCGCACCCGCACCGGCGGGGCGCTGCCCGGCATAACGCCCTCGAACACCTACCCGACGAAGGACGACGGCTTCGTCGTCATCGCCGGCAACTCGGACCCGATCTACCGCCGCCTGATGACCGTCGTCGGCCGGCCCGACCTCGCCGACGACCCGGCGCTGCGCAGCAACGACGGCCGCTCGCGGGTGGCCGGCATGATCGACGGCGTGATCGCGGACTGGACCCGGGCGCACACCGTGGACGAAGCGCTCGCAGCTCTCGCGGCGGCCGACGTGCCGGCGGGACGGATCTACTCGGTGGCCGACATCGTCGCCGACCCGCACTACCGCGCCCGCGACATGATCCTCGACGCGGAGCTGCCAGGCGGCACCCGGGTGAAGATGCCCGGCATCGTGCCCAAGCTGTCCGGCACCCCCGGGGCGGTGCGCTGGCAGGGACCGGCGCTCGGCGCCCACACCGATTCCGTGCTCGCCGACCTCGGCCGTGACGCCGAGACCATCGAGCGCCTGCGCCGCGAGGGAGCCGTGCAATGACCGAAACCGCCATGCTGATCCAGGAGGTCGCCACCCGCGACGGGTTCCAGATCGAGCCGCGCTACGTCGAGACCGCCGAGAAGATCCGGCTGATCGATGCGCTCTCGGCCGCTGGCTTCTCGCGGATCGAGGTCTCGTCCTTCGTCTCGCCGAAGGCCGTGCCGGCACTTCGCGACGCGGCCGAGGTCTTCGCCGGGATCGCCCGGCGGCCCGGCACCGTCTACGTCGCCCTGGTGCCCAACCCGAAAGGCGCCGAGCGGGCGCTCGCGGCCGGCGTCGGCGAGGTCAACCTCGTCGCCTCGGCGAGCGAGACCCACAACCGCGCCAACATGGGCATGAGCCCGGAGGCCTCGATCGAGGGGTTCGGCCGGATCATGGAGACAGTGAAGGGTACACCCGTGTCGACGAACGCCACGGTGGCCACCGCCTTCGGCTGCCCCTTCGAGGGCGACCAGCCGGCCGACAAGGTGATGGCACAGGTCGAGCGATACCTCGCGCTCGGCATCGCCGGCGTGACGCTCGCCGACACCACCGGCATGGCCAACCCGCGCCAGGTGGAGCGCCTGGTCGCCCGCGCGCTGGCGATCGTGCCGGCCGAGCGGCTGACCCTGCACTTCCACAACACCCGCGGGCTCGGGCTCGCCAACGTGCTCGCGGCCTACGGCGCCGGCGCGCGCCGGTTCGATGCGGCGCTCGGGGGCTTGGGCGGCTGCCCGTTCGCGCCGGGCGCCACGGGCAACATCTGCACCGAGGACCTCGTCAGCATGGCCCACGAGATGGGAATCGAGACCGGCCTCGACCTCGAGGCCCTGCTCAGCCTCTCCCGCGACCTGCCGCGCCTCGTCGGCCACGACGTGCCGGGCCAGGTCGCCAAGGCCGGGCGCCCCTGCGATCTGCACCCGGTTCCCCGGGCGGCGTGAGCCGCCGACCGAACCGATCCGCGTCGGAAGCCTCTCGGAGAAGGCGGCTCCGCCGTGCTCGCGCGCATCCTGCCCGACGGTCGTCCGCGACCGGCCGGCGGGGGCGCCCGCCGCCCCGTTCCAGGAGGAAACCATGACCGCCGCCACGACCGGCCCGCTCGCGGGTCTCGACGTCATCACCGAGAGCAGCGTGGTCCGCAAGGCCGCTTGGCGGCTGATGCCGCTGATCATGGTCTGCTACATGTTCGCGTTCTTCGACCGGATCAACATCAGCTTCGCCAAGTTCCAGCTCCAGAGCGACCTCGGCTTCAGCAACGTCGCCTACGGGCTCGGGGCGAGCATGTTCGTCGTCGGCTACGTGATCTTCGAGGTCCCCTCGAACCTGTTGCTGTACAAGGTCGGCGCGCGGCGCTGGATCGCCCGGATCATGATCTCCTGGGGCATCGCCACCGCCCTGATGGTCTTCATCAGCACCGAGTGGCACTTCTACCTGCTGCGCTTCATCATCGGCGCGATGGAGGCCGGCTTCGCACCGGGCATCCTCTATTACTTGACGCTGTGGTTCCCGGCCTCGTTCCGCGGCCGCGTGACCTCGTTCATGTTCGTCGCCTCGGCCTTCTCCGGCATCTTCGGGGCGCCGGTGGCGGGGCTGATCCTCGGCGGCCTCAACGGCACGGCGGGGCTCGCCGGCTGGCAATGGCTGTTCCTGGCCGGCGGCCTGCCCTGCCTGGTGCTGGGCGTGCTGGTGTTCCTGCGTCTCGACGATCGGATCGCCGACGCGCGCTGGCTGACGCAGCCGGAGAAGGACCTGCTCGCCTCGAAGATCGCCCACCACAACCGCGACATCGGCGACCACTCGCTCTGGGGCGCGATCAGGCAGCCGGGCTTCCTCCTCATCGCCCTGGTCTACTTCCTGCTGCAGGTCGGCTCGTACGGCCTGAACTTCTGGGGGCCGGACCTGATCAAGACCGCCACCGGCGGCACCGCGGCCTCCGTCGGCTTCCTCACCGCGATCCCCTACATCTGCGGCGCGATCAGCATGGTCGTGATCGGGCGCCTGTCCGACGCCTCCGGCGACCGGCCGAAATTCGTCGCCGGCCTCGCGGTGGCGGCGGCGATCGGCTTCTTCGCCGCCGGGCTGTTCGACAAGCAGATCGTGCCGCTGATGATCGCCCTGGCGCTGGTCGGCGCCGGCATCGTCGCCTCGATCCCGACCTTCTGGACGCTGCCGGCCAAGCTCGTCACCGGCGTCGGGGCCGCCGGCGGCATCGCGCTCATCAACACGCTCGGCCAGTTCGGCGGCATCGTCAGCCCCGTGGCGGTCGGCTGGGTGAAGGACCTGAGCGGCTCGACGACGCCCGCCCTCTACGGCATCGGCATCCTCTGCCTGGTCGCGGCCGGCCTGCTGATCTTCGCATCGCCCGCCAGCCTGCGCCGCAACGACCGCAATCCCTGATCCGGCCAGTCCTCGGCGGTCCCACACCCGCCGAGATCTCGCCCTGCGAGGAAGCCCGGGCGATCACGCCGATGTCGAGCCGCATCGGGTCGCGCAGCGTCACGTGCGGCGCTCAGGCGATGCGCAGGTTGCGGATCGGCCGCTCGGGTGCCAGCGCCAGGGCGGCCTTGGCGATGCCGCGGGCATCGAGGCCGTAGTGCCGGTAGAGATCGGCGACGGTGCCGGTCTGGCCGAAGCGCTCGACGCCGAGCGCCCGGGTGCGGTGACCCTGCACGGCACCGAGCCAGCCGAGCGTCGCCGGGTGGCCGTCGAGCACCGTGACGAGCCCGCAATGCGGCGGCAGGCCGGCGAGCAGGGCCTCGACGTGGCTCCGCGCCGTCCGGTCGCCGCCCTCGCGGGCGCGCTGCGCCGCCGTCCAGCCGGCATGGAGCCGATCGGCGGAGGTGACGGCGAGCAGGCCGATGTCGCGCCGGTCCTCGGCCATCAGGCCCACCGCCTCGATCGCCTCGGGCGCGACGGCGCCGGTATAGGCGACCACGATCTCCGCGTTCGGGCCGGGGTCGCGCAGCCAGTAGCCGCCGGCGACGATTGCGTCGGACAGGGCCGGCGTCATCGCGCGCTGCGGCTGCGCGATGCTGCGGGTCGAGAGCCGGAAGTAGACCGAGCCGCCCTCCGGCCCCTCGAGCTGCACATGGTCGAGGGCGTGCGCCATCAGCACCGACAGCTCGTCGACGAAGGCCGGCTCGAAGCTCGACAACCCGTCCTGCGCCATCCCGATCAGCGGCGTGCCGATCGACTGGTGGGCGCCCCCTTCCGGCGCCAAGGTCACGCCCGACGGCGTCGCCGCGAGGATGAAGCGGGCATCCTGGTAGCAGGCGTAGTTCAGGGCATCCAGGCCGCGGCAGATGAACGGATCGTAGAGCGTGCCGATCGGGATCAGCCGCTCGCCGAACAGCTTGTGCGACAGGCCCAGGCCCGAGAGCAGCAGGAACAGGTTCATCTCGGCGATGCCGAGCTCGATGTGCTGGCCCTTGGCCGAGAAGTCCCAGGTGAAGGTCGAGGGGATGCGCTCCGCCTTGAACAGGTCGCGCAGTTCCTCCCGGGCGAACAGGCCGCGCCGGTTCACCCAGCCGCCGAGGTTCGTCGAGACGGTGACGTCGGGCGAGGTGGTGACGATGCGCTCCGCGATCGGCGCGTCGGAGCGCGCCAGCTCGTTGAGGATCAGCCCGAATCCCGCTTGCGTCGACTGCGTCGGCTGGCGCGGGCATGGGAAGCCCGCCGGCACCGGCAAGCGCGGCGCCGTGCGCAGCCGCGGCCCCTCGGCGAAGAACGGCGCCGCGTCGATGAAGCGGCGCAGCTCGGCGTCCGGCAGCGCCAGCCCCTCGAACGGCTCCCATTCGCGTCCCTCGCGCACGCCCATGCTCTCGCGCAGCAGCGCGGTCTGGGCCGGGGTGAGCAGCCCGGAATGGTTGTCCTTGTGGCCGGCGAGCGGCAGCCCGAAGCCCTTGACCGTGTAGGCGATGAACACGGTCGGGCGATCGTTGTCGGCCGCCTCGAAGGCCCGGATCAGGTTGGTGAGGTCATGCCCGCCGAGGTTGCCCATCAGCGCGGCCAGGGCGGCATCCGAACGGCGGTCGATCAGCTCCAGCGCGTCGGCATCGTCGGCGAGGTCCGCCTCGAGGCGGCGGCGCCAGGCCGCGCCGCCCTGGAAGGTCAGGGCCGCGTAGAGCTGGTTCGGCGCGGTGTCGATCCAGGCGCGCAGCCGCGCCCCGCCCGGCTCGCGGAAGGCCGCGTCCATCAGAGACCCGTATTTCAGGACGACGACGTCCCAGCCGAACGAGCGGAAGATCTCCTCGAAGCGCGTGTACAGACCCTCGCGGATCACCGCGTCGAGGCTCTGGCGGTTGTAGTCGATGATCCACCAGGTCCGGCGCAGGCCGTGCTTCCAGCCCTCCATCAGGGCTTCGAAGATGTTGCCCTCGTCCATCTCGGCATCGCCGACCAGCGCCACCATCCGGCCTTCCGGCCGGTCGAGGCCCCAGCCGTGGGCGCGGACGTAGTCGCGCACCAGCGACCCGAACAGCGTCTGCGCGACGCCGAGGCCGACGGAGCCGGTCGAGAAGTCCACGTCGTCGGTGTCCTTGGTCCGCGACGGGTAGGATTGCGCGCCGCCGAAGCCGCGGAAGGTCTCCAGCTTCGCGCGGGTCTGGTTGCCGGCGAGATACTGGATCGCGTGGAAGATCGGGCTGGCATGGGGTTTGACCGCGACGCGGTCCTCCGGACGCAGCACCGCGAAGTAGAGCGCCGTCAGGATCGTCGCGAGGGAGGCCGACGAGGCCTGGTGGCCGCCGACCTTCATGCCGTCCGGGTTCGGGCGGAGGTGATTGGCGTTGTGGATCATCCAGGTGGAGAGCCACAGGGCCTTGCGCTCCAGTTCGGTCAGGCAGGGCAGGCGCGGGTCGCTGTGCATCGGTTCGGCCTCTCGGAGATGGCCTGAGGATGCCACCACGCGCGCGGCAGAAATTGCCAATCTCGGCGTGCCGAGCGCAAATCTTGGCAGGATCCGCTAATCCAGCCGACCTTGGAGGTGCGTTCATGCAGGATCGACGAATCGATGCGATCGACCGGAAGATCCTGGCCGAGCTGCAGCGCGACGGGCGGGTGACGATCCAGGATCTCGCCGGCCGGGTCGGCCTTTCGGCCTCCCCGTGCCTGCGCCGCATCCGGATGCTGGAGGAGGCCGGCATCCTCAAGGGTTACGTGGCATTGGTCGATCAGGCCAAGGTCGGCCTGCCGATCAGCGTGTTCGCCTCGGTGAAGCTCGAGCGTCAGCGCGAGGAGGAACTCGACCGCTTCGCCGAGGCCGTGGCGCGCTGGCCGGAGGTGGTGGAGTGCTACCTGATGACCGGGCGGCACGACTATCTGGTGCGCGTCGTCGTCCCGGATCTCGCCGCCTACGAGCGCTTCCTGAAGGACAAGCTCACCCGCCTCGACGGGGTCGGATCCATAGAGTCGAGCTTCGCCCTGGGCCAAGTGAAGTACACCAACGTGCTTCCGGTCTGACCGCGCGCGGCCGGCGTGGAAGCGAAGGGCTCGGTCGCCGGACCGTCGTCCATCGGACCGGCTTCCCCATGGACCGACCGGGCCGCCTTGCGCCGGGGCGGTTCGGAAGGCCTGTTGCGACCGCCATGGTCCGACAGAACGTCATTACCAATCCATCCAGCGGCGCCCGCCCGTGCCGGATGTGGGGGGGCTGAAGCAATCGTCACCCCGTCGGGCAGCGCCGCGGGCGGCGTGGTGCCGTCGCCCTCGACAGGATCGGCTCGGCCGAAGCGACGGAGGGCAACCGCATCGCCCGGATCCGGCAATCTCGGTATTCGAGCAGAATCGGGACCCGTCGAATGCGGACCATCTTCGCGTGAAACGACACCATCGAGGCCTTTCAGGCCGCGCGGACGGCATCTTGCGAGACACCGGCGATCTTCGCGGTGTGGTCGTGTCCCAGGCGGTGGTGTAGCTGAGGGGTGGTCATCGGCGGTTGCCGGGTAGGGTCGGGTTGCGACGACCAACCCCGAACCCGAGAGACCCCCGATGACCGACGAGATCATGGCCCTGCGCGGGCTGATGGAGAA